>JBFGJY010000042.1:0-21944 GCA_041576975.1 Gammaproteobacteria bacterium
TGGCGTTGCGCATGACGAAGTTGCCTGGGCCTAACATGCCCCCGCAACAGCCATAGCCGCCATCCTTGAGGATGTCATATTGAGTTTCTCCAAGAGCATACGTGTTGCTCGACAATGACACCCCACCAAGTAGCAACAGAGCTGTACTTAGTAGTTTAATTTTCATTGAAGATTCTCCTCTTCTTGAAAGTTATAAGATTGAAAGAAAAATACTCGAGTAATTTTCCTAAAAAGATTTCACATGCCCTGTTGCGATAAGTCGCTTCCCTCCCTCTGCATGCTTCATCTCACTTTGACCGTAAAGCCAGCATTCCTTGCCGACTTCACAGTTCAAGCAAAATACAACAGGCGTTGTATTTGTACGACAGATTGCCTTTAATTCTAGGTCAAGTCAAGCCGTTTATGTTGTAAACTTGCAACAAACGATGTTCACAATACCTAGTGATCTTGTCCTTTGTTAATCGCAAGATATAGGCGTAGTGAAACCATGGATAGGAGGCACAAATCTATTAATGACCCAGCGTAAGCAGCAATTGTAGTTGTAGAAATACAACAAAACTCTGCTGATGCACGCTAACGGCTTGTTTTAGCTAAAAATTTATTGAACTCCAAGCAGGCAAGCCATGTTTATCATTCAATTGGTTGTTCACGCATGAGTCGCGTGCAACGCAGCCGAATGATGCCTACCTAAGACTAGAACTTTGAGTCTTGAGCTCGTTGATGTGTAACGCATGTTTTTTTATGCGCTGCGATTGTTTTAGAACAACGTACTTGTGTCATCCTTAGTCTTTGTCGGCTGACTCATTGACTCGATCCATTAAGCGAATGATTTTAAGGCTTGGTTCGTGCAAGATTAAACACACTCAAGCTAGGATTTACATCAATGACCATCAATCTGCTACTAGGGCTGTGTGTGCTTATCGTCAGTGCGGCGATGTTGATTTGGAATTAGCTAACTACGTTTAATCGCTCAGTGCTGGCGCGGGGTAATTTTTTCTAAGGGGATATAGTTCATTTTTTCTTCTGGTTGAAATTCGCGATCAAAGATTAATTCAATCGATACCGTTCCTTCTTCTTCTAGCGCTTTAATTTGTTTAAGATCAGGCAGTGCCCTTGCCAAGTACGCACAACTTGCCGCTGCGAGTACTTCTTCTTCATGCAATAAAGCTGAAATTAAGTTTGCAGCGACAAATTCAACGCGTTGTTCCAAATTAGGTTGTGGGATGAACTTATCACTCAACGTGATTCCTCGGTCCAATTTTTCATCTATTAATTCGAGGGATTCATTTTGTAGTTTCGATAATTGTTGGCTACGATCATACTCAAGTATAGGTGTACCATTTACGACGATCACTAATAACTGAGAAGATTTGGCGTCCATATTGAAAATAATTTGTTCTGTTCAGCTTGTAATCAGAGTGCACATATACGTCTGCAATTGAGAGAGTGCGTCATCCACGACTGTGTAAATATCTTGCCTGGCATATTCGTCGCGTGCGGTTAATTCGTTTAATTGCAGTAAAGCTTCTGTCGTGCGTTGTGCATGCAACCCTATACTCATCGTTAACTGGCTTATTAATAACAAATGGTTATAAATCTCTTTAGCATGGCGATGCTCAGGTGTGAATTGTTGTTGAATGCTATCTGCATAGGATTTCGCAGCCATTAGCACAGAGAAGAACAGTGAACCGGTTTCTGCAAGCCAAAAAGAAAATTCTGGATCCAGTAGTTGTTTAAATCGTAGTAGATGTTTTTTGGTTGGGTAATCATTGCTTTGATTAAATGGGCAATACTTCAATGACTCTCTAAGCAGTTGAAAAGTTTCTTCAAGCAGTAAGATAGAATATGTGCGCGAAGTAGGCATTTCTATACAGGATCTCTACAGCTAAACACAAAATTATTTTTTAGATGATGATATAACTTGTTACCAAAATTCTAAGTATTTGAAGATTGGTTGCAACGAATTTATAAGCAAATTAATTGTAATAAATGCCTAGTTCCGTGTGCTTCTTAATGAATTAATTTGTTGTAGCCGATGAACAAGCTGAGCATCTGCTGGATCAATGGCGAGCGCCTTGTTATAAAATAAGGCAGCACGGCGATAATTTTTATCCTTTACGTCTTGTTCGGCCCAAACAATATAGGTTTTTTTAATTATAGAGATACCTGCTAAAGCATCAGAGTTATTAGGTGCGGATTTAAGTACCTGTTGATAGGTCGCATAGGCATTATTACTTGGCGGCGTAGTTAAGTTTTTATTTTGTAATTGCCGCTTTGCTTTAACTAGAAGTTCACCTATAGAGGTTTGTCCCTGTTGATGAGTTTGAGTCGAGTTGAGTGTATGGGTTTCTCTATTAGGCTGTATATCTTTTGCTACAGACCTTAATTGCTTTGGTGTAGACGCATCTGTTGTTACGGAGTTCTTGGTGCCGGTAAGATTGCGTAACATTTTAATAGACGCCTCGTCCTCGGGTGCGACTTCGAGTGCTTTAGAGTAAAAATATTTTGCGCGTTCAGTTTGGTTGATTCGCAAGTAATAATTTGCCCAACTTACATATTTATTATGAATATTCTGTATTCCTTGGAGGGCGGCTGCATGATTAGGGACCTTAGAAAGTATGCTTTGATAGGTTTCAAATGCATTGTTGCCCGCAGGCGTCGTCAAGTTTTTGGCTGCAAACTGTCGCCTTGCAGTGGCCAGCCGGTTATCAATTTCTGTTGCAGTCAAGGATATTGCAGCGCGATTCGCGCTTGACGTGTCACGTTGTTCTATTGTCGCGAGTTGGTCCTCTTTAGTGAGGTCTTTGGCTTTAGCTTCAGGCTCCTGTACCGTATTTAATTCACTATCTTCAGCAATGTTTTCGGCTTTACTTGCGGGTTCAACTGGAGTGATGAATTCAAGTTCTCGTGACGGATCTACTTCACTATCATCAGCAAGGTTGGCGAGTTGGTCATCTTTAGCGAGGCCTTCGGCTTTACCTTCAGGCTCCTGTACCGTATTTAATTCATTGTTGTCAGCTTGGCTGAAATTTTCCTCCCCATTTAATTTTTCAGAAGCCACAGGCGCATCGCTTTTGTCTTCAACCAAGGGGTTTGCAGCTGAGCCTGCATCTTCCACTGCTTCATTCTGGATGATTTGATTTTCAACACTATTCTTAGTATTGAAAACATTTAATTGAAGTCGATGGGCAATTAGCAAAACCAAGCTAATGGCAAGTACCACGATAATTGTTGCAAGAAACAGCAAGGGTTTTTTATTGGGTAACGGTTTTTTTGGTGCGGGTACCCATTGAGTTGGCATGACCTCATCTTCAAAATCATTTATATTATTTATACGTGCGCTTAGCGCTTCATCCACTTTTGAGGTAATTGTTGGGATATAAGCAGGGACGTGATCTTTGTTTTTAGATGTGACTCGCGAGTAAACATTTGTATCCTTCGCACGGGGCGTATCTTTTACTTTATCCTCTTCTATAAAGTCCTGAACGTCTTCATAGGATGGATAAGAATTTATAAGTAAGATGTTATTATCTTTCGAAAACTGTTCGGCACGAGCAATTGCACTTGTTGCAATATTTTTTGTAACTAAATCTATTTGCTGTTCATTTATTAAAATAGAACACCATTCTAAAAGCACATCGAGTAGTTGTTGATTGCCAACTACGTAAGTTGATAATGCCTCCAATGAATCTTGCTCAAATTGCAGTTCACCACTGTATGGCTTAATTCGATATTCTTTATTTGTGGCGAATGCATAAACATCTTCCTCATTGAGCTCATCCATCGAACAATGAATTAAATTTTGTGCAGAACTATTTTCAATTTCATCCAGTTGTTTTTTAAAATCCGGTCTTCCAGCCAAAATAAGATTGATACCATTATTTTTAGATGCAATTTGATTATTAATATTTAGTAAATCACTTAGTACATTTGTAGGAAGGCGATCCGCAGCATCTACTATGATTGTTAGTTTGTCCTCCAATTCGGCAGACTCACGAATAAAATCCTTAACAACAGTAAAATCTTGCATGCCCTTGTTGTTGGCTGCGCTATTATTTAGCTGTTTATTTTCATTCGCGGAGTGTGAGGACAGAAAGTCAGTACCATTAAAAAAGATTAAGCGATTATGGGCTGGAAGATTTTTACCCATAGCGCGTAATAGAGTGGATTTTCCTTTTCCAGATTCACCAGTGAGTAGAATGATATTCGAGTTGTGCTCTATTGCATCTAAAATTTCATCATGAATTCGTCGTACTACACTTGGCGGTGCAGTATCGTGATCAATCCTGGTTTCAATATTAGATTCGTATGCGTTTCTAGCTGATTCCATTTATGGGGCCATAGCTCGTTATTAATTCTGAGTACTTATAATATAAGAAACTATTCGATAACCAAGGTGTTATTAGCACATTATTGATAAGAATTTGTGTGCTGGCTTAGTTAAGCCGACCGTGAACGAATAAATGATGTTTAAATAAACATATTCCTTATTAACAATAGGGAATAATGCAAATTTGGATCAAAAATTGATCTCTCTTTAGATACTCAGCGTGTTGGTTTTATAGTTTAGCGCTGAGAGATTCTTGCTATTTCTTTAGTTGGATCTAAATAAAAATCTCGGATACAAGTTTTACGCGTTTGAGAATAAATAGTGTCGTTGGAGACGAATTCATATGGACCATAAATTTTGTCGATCAAGCCCAATACTATTTTTTGCTCTTCATAGCTATTACCTTGATCTAGATAGTGACCAATCAATTCGACTTCATTTAGTCCGATATCACGATTCATTGCAATCACACGAGCCGCACTGGCTTTCCAAGTACAAAAACGAGAAATTTCTGGGTGTTCATCGGCAAGGGAAATGCCGCTAACCAAAAGGACGGTTATTAAAGCTAGGATTTTTAACACTGCTACACTCCATGTACTTAAGAGTTGTAAAGCAATACGCTGCATAAAATGGACCAATTTTTCAAAAGGCTTGGAAATGCCCCAGCACTAAAATTAAACGGCTCTTAATTACAGATGAGCTGTGAACGGATTGCGTAATTAATTATGGCTGAATGCCCCACCTATGACCTATTTGCACAATCTTGGTCACATATGGTGCATGCCACAACAATTAGTTTTGAACAAAAATACAGGTGTTGATCTATGGGTTGGAGGCTGAATTTATATTTCTAAGCAATAATCACTTAAAGAAACCAGGTGTTAAGAATCTAAATTCCTGTTGAAATTGAGACAGGCTTATCATTCTTTTCCAATATGCAGTGGTGCCATGTAATTCATCTGCTACCATTCGGCATCGCTAACATATCGCATCCCGCATCGTAAGTATTTTTTCAATGCGAGGCGGCTACTATCAATTAAAAATGTATATACGCTGAAGGAGTTAATGTGAGTAATGATTCTCAATATGGGTTTGCAACACGGGCTATTCATGCAGGTGCAGAACCTGATCCCACCACAGGCGCAAGGGGCACACCTATTTATCAATCCACATCATTTGTTTTTGAAGATATAGAGCATGCAGCCGCATTATTTAATCTCGAAAAAGTAGGATTCATTTATTCGCGTTTGACGAATCCCACAGTAAGCACTTTGCAAGCACGCCTATGTGATCTTGAAGGTGGTGTTGGTGCTACATGTACAGCCTCTGGACATTCCGCGCAGCTATTAACATTATTTGGTTTGTTGAAATCGGGCGATGATTTTGTCGCATCAAATAAATTGTATGGTGGTTCGATTACACAATTTGGTCATTCTTTTAAACGTTTTGGTTGGAATGTCATCTTTGTAGATCCAATTGATCCTGAAAATTTTCGCAAAGCGATTACACCTAATACCAAGGCGATCTTTACCGAGAGTCTCGCAAACCCTGGCGGTATTGTTTGTGACATCGAGGCAATTGCCGATATTGCACACGATGCAGGCATTCCGTGCATTGTCGACAACACGATGGCATCGCCTGCATTGTGTAAACCTTTTGAATTTGGTGTCGATATAGTGGTGCATTCAACGACAAAGTTCTTATCGGGTCATGGCAATGCGATTGGCGGTGTCGTGATTGATAGCGGTAAATTTGATTGGACACAAAACGATAAATTCAAAGAGATCACTGGACCTTGCCCGGCCTATCACGGCTTAAACTTTTATGAAACCTTTGGTGAATTGGCGTTCACTATCTACAATCATGCAGTGGGGTTACGTGACTTAGGCCCTGCGATGTCACCGATGAATGCTTATCTGACCGTGTTGGGTGTTGAAACATTGCCGCTGCGCATGCAGCGTCACGCGGAAAATGCATTGCAAGTTGCTAAATGGTTAGAACAAGATGATCGTGTTAGTTGGGTGTCCTATGCGGGCCTAACGTCAAGCCCTTATCATGAATTGGCACAAAAATACTGCCCGCAAGGTGCTGGTGCTGTATTCACCTTTGGCGTAAAAGGCGGTTACGAAATGGGCACCAAAATTGTGGAGAGTTGTAAGCTCTTCTCACATCTCGCCAATATTGGCGATACACGTTCTTTAATTATTCATCCGGCCTCTACTACGCATCGTCAGTTAACTGATGAACAAAAAATTGCTGCAGGCGCTGGCCATGATGTGGTTCGTCTTTCGATCGGTTTAGAAGACGCTGCGGATATTATTGCCGACTTGGATCAAGCCTTAGCAGCGGCTGTGTAACCTCTTTAAAAAACGGCCCCACTTGTGGGCCATTGACTTATTTTCATAAACTATTTTTCCATTTCAGATTTGGAAATCCTGTGTTTTGATTCGGTAACAGAAAATTCACAACCTCTGTAATTAATGCAAATTGATTTGTGATCAACAGATCACTCACCTCTTGGTAATTGATGTTGTACTCATGCTTTCCTGCCCAAAAAATACTATATAAATACATCCAAGATGGGCTGTGAAGTTTTCCAGATAAAAGGAAACAAGTGATTGTGTTCAACTTGTATAGTCTATGGCATAGATAACGAAAGCTGGAGTTGGAACAGCATATTTGTTTGAGATCGGACCACGTCATGAGTGGAGCTTCTCAATAGTCGTGTTAGTCAGAAATTTAAACCCACTTAGTGCGTTATACAGTTAAATTTTCGATGGAATATCGAATAATTCATTTTAACCTTACTTTATGTTTTTGCAGTATTTAGTAGTGAATTAGATGCTGATTAAACTTAAGTTTATATAAATTAGTCTAATACATTTCTAAATTAAAAATTAAATTAAGAGGTACAGCTATGAATACACGTCGTCTTAGTAAATTGATGTTGATGGTGTTTATTATTTTACCATTTAGTGTTTCTGCAATATCAGTTGGCGACACGGTGCCATCGTTTAAAGCGCGAACTATCGATGGCAGCAAGAGTCTTGCCTTAGAGGATTATCGCGGCAAAGTTGTATTGTTAGATTTTTGGGCATCATGGTGTCCGCCGTGTCTTAAGTCATTGCCAAAATATAATGACTTACGTAGAGAAATTGGCACAACTGATTTTGAAATTGTTGCTGTTAATGTAGATGAGAATACTGACGATGCGAAAAAGTTTTTGCAAAAGCATCCGGTGAGCTACCCAGTTGCAAAAGATCCTAAAGGCATACTGCCAGGCGTATTTGGTGTGAAGGCCATGCCCACTTCATATTTGATTGATAAAAATGGTGTGGTTCAGTACGTACACGCTGCATTCAAAGATGGAGATATGGAAAAAATTAAAGCAGAAATTGAAAAGTTGATTGCAAATTAGAAAATGACTAACTCTATGAAAAATACATGCGCTGTCCTGTTGGTTTTTTTATTTAATTTTCTATTGATGGCATGTAGTTCAGTTAGTCCTTGGGAGCGTGGGATTCTTGCCAAGACTGAAATGGCATGGGAGCCCTATGCATTGAGAGGGCAATTAGAAGAACACGTCTACTTTAGTAAAGAAGGTTCATCTGGGGGATACGGAGTTGGTGGTGGTGGTTGTGGTTGTAATTAAATACTGCCAATACGCTTAAATTACTCGTCTAAGAGAAAACAAATGGGGAAAAAACACAACGGCATCAGTCCCGCATTGGCGGCATTAACGTCCGCTGCAATGACACTTCCTGGAATTAGCTCTACCGTAAAAGCTGAAGCTGTTGCAAATCAACCTAAATACTCTTTCCAGTACTCTCGTTATGATGAGGATAGTATTCCAAGTGGTGATGCTGATTTAGCCGCGGGGGATCGAGATCGCTATGAAATCGATGTAGTACAAATAGAATTTTTATATCCAATTAATGGAAAATGGCAGATTACGAATGGCTTTACTTATGATGATATGAGCGGCTCATCACCTTGGTATGTACGGCCCACAGATACAGCTAATGCAACGGGCGATCCACTTGTTGTGATGAGTGGAGCGACGATTGACGATACTCGCTACGACTACACCGTAGTTGCCGATTATTTTGGCGAAAAATTTACTATTTCTCCCAGCATCGGGTATTCCACCGAGAAAGACTATGACGCAATCTACGGTGGAGTTCAGGTTGAATATGAATTACCAAATAAACAAACTTCATTTAGAGGCGGGGTTGCAGTTTCATTTGATGAAATTGATCCCACCCAATTAGAAGGTGTAACGCGGGTTAATAATGAAGATAAAGAGAACTATTCTATCTTTGGTGGCGTGACTCAAGTTATTAATAAATATACCGTGCTACAAACTACTTTAGGAATATCGTATTTTGATGGTTTTTTATCCGATCCATACAAGCAAGCATGGGTCGCTGGAAGTATATTGTCAGATAATCGACCTGATGAACGAACTCAATATACCTTTGCCACGAGATTGCGCAGGTATTCTAATTTACTAGGTGCTGCCCTGCATGTGGATTATCGTTTTTATTATGATGATTGGGATGTACGCTCGCATACCTTAGATTTAGGAATTTATAAAATTACCGAGAGTGGTTGGGGGTTTGATACTTCAATACGTTATTACAGTCAAACCCAAGCCGATTTCTATGAACCCTATTACCGTGCAGTTCGTGCTGATGGTGAATATTCAAGTGACTATCGCTTATCTCCCTATGGCTCTATTGCTCTCAGATTAGGTTTGTCAGAGACCATTGGTGATTGGACGGTAAAACTTGCTGCAGAACGTTATATCAGTGATAAGTCCTATTCAATTCAAACTGTCGATGTTGAAAATTCTGCATTACTTGATTACACACAGTTTACATTTGGCGTTGATTACAACTTCTAGAAATCCTGTTTGAAATAAAATGAAACTCTAAATAAATACATCCAGGATTTTTCAGAGCACAAAAAAAGAAAATGCGATTTACTTTATTTTTCATTTTACAATTGCTTACGCAGTCGTAAAATGGCGATACTTCCTTGTACCGCAGGAACCTTTAAATAATTCAAACGTTCCAAAAATCTAGTACACTTTATTTTTTATTTGAGTGGGAATTCTTCGTTGGAACTCTTTACATTTCCTTTTAAGGCGATGGGCTCACCATGTGAGCTGCGGCTCTATGCAAATCGCAAAGAAGATGCGCAACAAATTGCACTTAATGCCATTGCAGAACTTCATCGCTTAGAAAAAAAATATTCGCGATATCGCGATGACAGTGTTACTACAGCGATAAATTCAAGTGCTGGAAATAAACACGGTATTGAAGTCGATGATGAAACCGCACGGCTATTAGATTATGCACAAGTAGGCTACGAACAAAGCGATGGCTTGTTTGATATTACTTCTGGTATTTTGCGAAAAGTTTGGAATTTTCGATCCAAAGTTGTACCTACTCAATCTCAAATCGAATCTATTTTACCTTTAATTGGTTGGCATCATATTGAATGGGCTGCACCGCACTTGTTCTTACCGCTTAAAGATATGGAGTTAGATTTTGGTGGATATGTAAAAGAATATGCTGCAGATGTAGCAGCAAATTTTTGTTACCAAGCGGGAATAGAAAGTGGCTTGGTAAATTTAGGTGGCGACATTTGTATCATAGGGCCACATCCGGATGGCAGTGCATGGAAGGTAGGTATTCGTCATCCTCGTAATCCCAATTTACCTATGTCGTTTGTATTCTTATCGAGCGGTGGTTTGGCTAGTAGTGGTGATTATGAGCGTTTTATGGTTGTTGATGGGGTGCGCTATGCACATATCCTAAATCCAAAAACCGGTTGGCCTGTGAATAGTCTTGCCAATGCAAGTGTCTACGCCAAGCAATGTGTAGTCGCAGGTACATCGTCAACGATTGCGATGCTAAAGGGTGAGGAACAAGGTGTGCAGTGGCTAGATGACCTTGGACTGCCTTACATCTGTATGAATCAAGAAGAAAAGATATTTGGTACGCTCAAACGAGTCGCGAATTTAGAACAAATTTAGAGATAAGCAGCTTTAAACAAGGAGGAAAGCGAAGAATTCACTTGGAAGATGATATGTAAATCTGTGATATGTATCACAGTTTATAGATAAAACCTCCGAAATATCATATAAATACAGTTCGTTATTCATGTAGCTCTACCACTTGCCTCAAAAAAGAGTTAGTATTTACATGCCACATTGTTCCAACTCCAGTGGCAATCTATGAAAGCCTTGTGGATGGATCCATGGGGCTTTCTTTAATCTACCCTTCTGCTTTTGTAAAACTTAAAAATTCTTCAATTTCTTTAGAGTTTTGTTCGGCGTCTTGTTCGCCAAGCTCAATCAAGCGACTTAAATATTCATGTTGAAACATTAATAGAGAGAGAGAATCTGGACTTTTTGTATCGCGTGTTCCAAATCCGCGTGTGAAATATCTAAACGGTTGCGGTAGCCGTATTTCATATTGACTCGCGAGTTTGCCAAGGTCTTCACTTGGCCGAAGAATTAATAACTGGATTTGTTTAAACTGTTCGCCTAATTCTTCGCTGGTTTCACCAGATAGTTCATTAATGCGGTTCATGTTGGCTGCATCGTAATCAAGCAAATCTAAAAATATTGAATCTAATAGAATACCTATAATTTGAGCGGCAGGCACATATTCTGTAATTACGGATTGCTCTGGACTAATTTGCCCACCTCGAAAACGTGTAGATATTGCGATGATACGTTTTGCACCTAAATGCATAGCGGGAGAAAGCGGTGCAATAGAACGTATACCGCCATCACCGTACCAACCATCATTTATCTTTACCGCAGGAAATACCAAAGGCAATGCCGCCGAGGCCATGACATGCTCGATTGTGATTTTCGTATTTTCACTGCGTCTTCGTGGCCGCTGCCAATGCTCCCCTGCATTTCCTTGCACCCAGGTAATTGATACGCCAGTGCCATAATTAGTACTGGTAATACCTAAAACACGTAAGCTCCCTTGCTCAATATTTTCTTGAATGCCGCGAATATATTCCGAAGATTTTGTAGCTAATTTTCTTTCTAAGTATTTTCGTAAAGGATCGCTATCTAATAGACTACGTCTGCGTGGGCCTATATGGCTACCACCAAGAATAAAGCTTAAGCCCCAACGCAAAAAGTTAGCTAAAAAATAGCTAGTATCAGTGCGAAAGACTTTATCTGTTGTTAATTCCAACCAAAGATTTGCAAGTTGTTCGACCGCCTCAGAAAAAGAACCCTGGTAGGCAGCAAGATGTGCTGCATTGACTGCACCTGCGGATACACCAGTAATAATTGGCGGGTGAAAATCGCCAAATTTTTTACACATATAGCGTAATACGCCAACCTGATATGCGGCACGAGCACCACCACCAGTCATTGCAAGACCAAGATTACTATTAATTGAGTTCGACATATTGTTTTATTGTTCTAGTGGGCCTATAAAGCTATAAAATTATCTATACTTTGCTTTATTCAGCTATTCTGTGACAGTGATTTTTTGGGTCAACTATGCAAAGTTAACTTTTTATCTGGTCTTGTGATAAAAGATTTGCGAAATACTTTTTGTGCTGCAGCTATATCTTATCGTCATGTCTTGAAATTGCATAGTTACTAAAGAGAACAAAATCTAAAGTAGGTTGTTAAATGAGTGATATCGATCCACAAGAGACACAAGAATGGCTTGATGCCATGCGCGCAATATTAGAACGCGATGGCGCACGACGCGCGCATTATATAATTGAACAACTTATTAACAGCGCACGAATTGCTGGTGTAAATCTACCCTTTCGAAACACAACGGCCTATGTCAACACTATCCCCGTAGACAAAGAAGAGCGTTTACCTGGTGATCCAAGAATGGAACATCGCGTACGTTCATTAGAACGTTGGAATGCCCTGGCCATGGTGGTTAAGGCCAACAAAGAATTTCCTGAGTTGGGAGGACATATTTCCACGTATGCATCAGCGGCAACATTAATTAGCATAGGCTTCAATCATTTTTTTCGTCCAGCCACTCAAGGCTTCGCCGGAGACTTGGTTTACTTTCAAGGACATGCCGCTCCAGGGGTGTATGCACGCGCCTACCTTGAAGGACGTATAACAGAAGAGCAATTACAGCACTTTCGGCGAGAGGTAGAGGGCAAGGGCCTGTCTTCTTATCCACATCCATGGCTGATGCCAAACTTTTGGCAGTTTCCAACGGTGTCCATGGGTTTGGCGCCGATCATGGGGATTTATCAAGCACGTTTTATGGAATACCTGCATGATCGCGGCATTATCGATAAAAGTAATCGCAAAGTATGGGTCTTTACAGGTGATGGAGAAATGGATGAACCGGAATCACTTGGCGCAATTTCATTAGCTGCGCGCGAGGAGCTTGATAACCTCATCTTTGTCATCAATTGTAATTTACAACGCCTAGATGGTCCGGTACGTGGTAATGGCAAAATTATTCAAGAGCTGGAGGGTAACTTTCGTGGTGCTGGTTGGAATGTCATTAAAGTAATTTGGGGCGAAAATTGGGACCCACTGTTGGCACGTGATAAAGATGGAATTTTACGCAAACGTATGGAAGAGGCATTGGATGGTGATTATCAAAACTATCGTGCCAAAGGTGGTAGCTATGTACGTGAGCACTTCTTCGGAAAATACCCCGAGCTTAAAAAGCTCATCGAGCATATGACCGATGATGATATTTGGCGCTTGAACCGTGGTGGTCACGACCAGCAAAAAGTTTATGCGGCCTATGCTGCAGCAGTAAAATATGAAGGTCAACCAACTGTCATCTTAGCAAAGACAGTAAAGGGGTATGGTTTAGGTAAAAGCGGTGAAAGTTTGAATATTGCGCATCAATTAAAGAAACCTGCAAAAGAATCACTAATTGCATTTCGAGATCGGTATCGCATTCCAATTAAAGATGAAGAATTAGAAGATGTACCGTTTTACAAACCACCTGAAGACAGTGCTGAAATACGCTATTTAAAACATTTGCGTAGCGAGCTACTTGGAGAATTACCGAAACGCACCAGCCCAAAAATTGATTTTAAAATTCCCTCAATCGACATTTTTAAAGACCTATTAGCAGGCAGTGATGGTCGTAAAAATTCAACGACCATGGCATTCGTTAGAATTTTGCTCGCCTTAACGCGAGATAAATCTATTGCTAAGTACATCGTTCCAATCATACCTGATGAAGCGCGTACTTTTGGCATGGAAGGTCTATTTCGCACCATGGGAATTTATGCGCACAAAGGGCAGCTGTATGATCCCGTCGATGCAGATGAACTATTGCCCTATCGTGAAGACAAGTCGGGTCAAATTTTGGAAGAAGGTATTACCGAAGCGGGTGCGATGTCCTCATGGATAGCGGCGGCGACTTCATACAGCTCACACAACATGCCAATGATTCCGTTTTATATCTTTTATTCTATGTTTGGTTTTCAACGTGTTGGTGATTTGGCTTGGGCGGCCGGTGACAGCCGTGCCCGTGGGTTTTTAATTGGTGGTACAGCAGGGCGCACCACACTTGCAGGCGAAGGGCTGCAACATCAAGACGGGCATAGTCATGTCTTAGCCTCCACCATTCCAAATTGTCGTGCCTATGATCCAACCTTTGCATATGAACTAGCAGTAATTGTGCACCACGCGCTCGATGCCATGTATGTGCAACAGTTAGATTGGTTTTACTACATCACAGTGATGAATGAAAACTACGAACAACCACCGATGCCTTCTGATTGTGAGCAAGGCATTGTTAATGGGATGTATTTACTGCACAAAGCCACACCACAAAAAGCCCATGTTCAGCTCCTGGGTAGCGGCGCGATACTACGAGAAGTTATTCATGCTGCAGAGTTGTTGCGAGAGGACTTTGATATTTCGGCTGATGTGTGGAGTGTGACGAGTTTTAATAGGTTGCGTAGGGAGGGCATGGAAGTGCAGCGTTGGAATATGCTGCATCCAGAAAGCACACCGAGAATTTCATATGTAGAGCAATGTTTGCATGATTCGCAAGGCCCGGTAGTTGCAGCTTCTGATTACATCAAGATTTATGCTGATCAAATTAGGCCCTATGTAAAATCAAGGTATATAGTCTTAGGGACGGACGGTTTTGGACGCAGCGATACCCGCCAACAATTGCGTAGCTTCTTTGAGGTAGATTCCCGGCACATCGTCTTGGCAGCCTTACATGCACTAGCAACAGAGGGCACCATCGATACATCTTTGGTTAACACCGCAATTAAAAAATACAACATCGATCCAGACAAACTCGATCCTGTGCATTCATAAGTGCAAGCAATGTCTGAACTTAAAGAAATTCACATTACTGATATTGAAGAATTTGATTCTGTCGATGTAGTGGAAGTGTTGGTTAAAGTTGGTGACAGTATAGAAATCAATCAACCTATTGTTACTTTAGAAAGCGAAAAAGCCATGATGGATTTCCCTTCGCAATATTCCGGAGTAGTGCAGAAAATTAATGTAACAGAAGGTAGCAAAGTCAAGGAAGGGGATACTTTAGTCACACTAGAAGTACAAGCCGAAAACGCAGTAACTGAGCAGACACAGGCAACAAAAACTACTACTGGTTTAGAGGATGCACACACATCTCGAAAGGAGATGTCAATGGTTAAGCCGGAAACCTCTGTTGCACAAAAAACTGGTACAGATGAAGTAGAAAGCATTAAGCCTCAAACCATAACTGCTGAAGATTCAGCTAAAGCCTATGCAAGTCCAAGCGTATATAAATATGCACGTGAATTAGGTGTGGATCTTGGCACTGTGCAGGGTAGTGGTCGAGAACATCGGGTAATGAAAAAGGATGTACAGAATTATGTGCGTACTGGATTACAAAATAATTCAGGTAGTAGTGTACAGGCAAAAGCAACTGCTTCTATAAAACCACAAGAATTCTCAGCATATGGTGATACAGAAGCTGTAGAGCTGACTAAGATTCAAAAATTAACTGCAGAAAATATGTCTGATGTATGGCAGACCATTCCACATGTAACTCATTTTGACCAAGCCGATGTTACGCTTCTTGAACAACATCGGAAGCAGTTGGCAGATGAATTAATAGCTAGAGAAATTAAACTCACTCCGCTTGCATTTGTGATAAAAGCTTTAGTTACATCACTTAAACAATTTCCACAATTTAATGCTTCACTTGATTTCGCATCAAATAAACTCATTCTAAAAAAATATTTTCATGTTGGTATTGCGGTAGACACTCCACATGGATTGCTTGTACCTGTCTTGAGAGATGTCGATAAAAAATCTATTACACAAGTAGCATCAGAATTAATGGAAATAAGTGATCACGCAAGAGAAAGAAAGCTAACAGCAAAGCAAATGTCGGGTGCTAGTATAACGATTTCTAGTTTAGGCAACTTAGGCGGACAAGCCTTTACACCGCTTATCAATTCACCTGAAGTGGCGATATTAGGATTATCTAAAATAATTGTGAAAGAAAAAGTTACTGAAACTGGCGTGGTGGAACAAAAACTATTGCCTCTCTCCTTGTCCTATGACCATCGAGTTATTAACGGTGCCGATGCAGCACGTTTTTGTACATTTTTAAAAGGTGTCTTAGAAGATATCTGGAAACTTATTTTGTAACATAAGTATTTTTTTATGCGTATTGGAATTCCTAAAGAAACTAAGCCAGATGAATATCGCGTTGCGCTATTACCGGTAGGCGCGCATTTACTAGTCGAAGATGGACATCAAGTGTGGGTAGAAACTCAAGCCGGTAGAGGTAGTGGCTACCATGATGAAGAATATTTAGCAGCAGGTGCAAAAATCGTAGATTCTGCTAACACGATATTTAATGAATGTGAATTAGTAGTAAAGGTAAAAGAACCTCAGACTGAAGAACTGGAAAAATTGTCTGCATCACAGATTGTATTTGGATATTTTCATTTTGCGAGCTCACAATTTTTGACTGAAACATGCATACAAAAAAATATAACTGCACTTGCCTATGAAACTCTCACCGATATGCATGGACAGTTGCCCCTACTTAAACCCATGAGTGAAGTAGCAGGCAAGATGTCGATTCAAGAAGGCGCAAAATGTCTCGAAAAACCTATGATGGGTCGAGGAATTTTGCTCGGCGGTGTAGCTGGAGTGGCTCCTGCAAACGTGCTGATTTTAGGGGCCGGTGTCGTAGGTTCGAATGCAGCGCGTGTGGCAGCCGGTCTTGGCGCAAACGTCATTGTTATGGATATCGATATTGAAAAGCTTCGGCATATAGATGAGGTCATGCCAGATAATGTTACAACAATTTACTCTGACCCTCATGCAGTAGAACAGTTTGCATTACAAGCAGACTTAATAATTGGTGCACTACTGATTCCAGGGGCGCGTGCGCCAAGGTTAATCAATCGTGAAGTACTAAAACAAATGAAACGTGGTGCAGTACTCGTAGATGTCTCCATTGATCAAGGAGGATGTTTTGAGACCAGTAAACCCACCACGCATCACGATCCTGTATATGTCGTGGAAGATATTGTCCACTATTGTGTAACAAATATTCCTGGCGCAGTTGCTCGCACCAGCAGTCAAGCGTTATGTAACGCAACGTTGCCATATATACATAAACTGAGTAATTTAGGACTAGATGCTTTTCTTAGTGAAGGTAAGGGTGTGCGCAAGTCGTTAAACATTCATGCAGGGAAAATTAAACATTTAGAAGTTGCTAATGCTTTTCCAAGCCTTCCCAATAGTTTTTAGAGTTGCTTATTTTTAAAATTAAAAAGTTTTACATTAGATTGATGCACAGGATATTCACAGTGCATAAATTGTATGCAACTGGATTTGCATCAAAGGAAACGCCTCAATTTTATAAATAATAAAAGACCAATTTTATTGGGCAACTAGTGGCGGCATCATGCCACGATGGAATATATAGGCCACTACGTAGGCAATGGGCGCAATAATTACAAATAGGGCAACTGCATAAAGTACCGCTAATTTACCCATACCTTTTAGTTTGCTGAAATCTGTAATCACACCAATACTGACGAAAGTAAGCATAAACATCATCGTACGCATAGGACTTTGTACAATATTGGCACCTTCACTCGCGTCTTTAATCAACTCTGGTAACCAAACAGCGATCGCGACATAAAATAACCAGGCAATAAAATAGCCGATTACAAATTTTGGAAATCGAAACCATATTTCCGATACAGCTACTGTTGCTTGTCCGGGTTTACGCTCAACTTTATATACCCAAATCAACGCCAAGACGAAGGCCCAAACACCAATAAAAACATCGATCCAAATCTTAGTTAAAATTGCTGCGCTGAGAATCCAACCTTCTTGCCAACTTTCACCTGTTTCTTTTAGATGTTGACTAATCATCAACTCGTCAAGAATTGCACCTGCCGCTGCATCTGCGCCATCTGTTTTTACCGTCATTCCCATTGCAGCACCATTCACGATTGGCTGATCCGGTGCCACCGCACTATAAAAAGTAGGTAATACCACCAACTCAATCATCGCGAAGATGACAATCAGCATGGATACAGCAACCGGCAAAATGGGTTTTGCACGGATTGCTCCAGCAGTGGCGATGGAAGCAGATACTCCGCATACAGAAATACCGGAAGACAATACGGCGGATGCATCTCTACGCAGCTTAAATACTTTTCTGGCTAACCAGTAAACAATTGGCCAAAATAAAAGATAAGCGACAAAAGTTGCCGCAGCACCTGCCAAGGCAATTTCCAGGATATGTTCGGTAGACTTCATAGACATCAGGCCGAGCTTGATACCCAGATAGACAATCGCCGTTTTTATAAACCATTCAGGTTTGGCAGCTTCTTTTAGAAAATGCGCAAAGCCTTTAAAGATATTGCCAATCAACAAACCAACTGCGAGTGCGACCATATAAGAAAAACCACCACCGAGTTGTAACCCCCATGACAACTCAAATTTTTCATAGACGTTTTTGCCTTTTACAACGGCATCTACAGCTTTGAAATGTGCTTCATGGCCAATAATCCAACACAGCCATGTAATAATAAAAATACAAGTAAAACCTAAAAAGAATTTTTTGACATCCAGATTTTGAAAATATGCACCAATACAGGTAAGCCCGGTAAACACTAAATAAGTAGAAAATAGAGATGCAAGCGGGTGCATATCTTGATAATTTTTTCCTGCAACTTTTAATAATTTCCCCACTGAAAAGTCACGCATTAAATTGGTAAATTCCCAAGTATTGGTTTTAGTCATCCAACCCACTAAATCAATTCCCCATATCGACATCATGCCTGCAAAAAACATTATTAACCCCAACCATACAGCCCACCAATCCTCTGTAGTTAGCATTCCGCTATACCAATGTCGATTTACTGCAGACATAATGAATTCTCCAGCGTTTTAGTTATTTTTTATTTTCAAAATGCGATTGAAGTAATGCGTGTGATATTGACGTAACCAAGTTGGAATCGTATCGAAATCAAAACCCATAAATACTTCCACGAATTGCTGATCTTTGAATTCAGAGGTATTATGAACAATTGAAGTAATTTGTTGATCAATTTCTTCTAAAGTATCAGCTGCGCATTCGAATAAACGATGGCTTGCAATCCAATTACAGCCATCATGAGTGATGGTTACTTCAAGATCTGCACGCATGATAGGTTATGTGAACTTATTGAAGGATATAGGTGCTAATAAGCCAGCCGAGTATAATTAAGCCTATGATGGCAATGCCGATACACCCTAAGACCAGCTTGGATTCCCACGCCTCCCAAGGTTCGGGATCCCCCAACAGAGCTTCAGCTGAATGTTCTTCTTCTTCGGTGGACATAATTCCTCCTCCTCAACTATTTTTTTTAATTCTATTTTAATGGAGAAATTTCAAAAGTGTGGAGAAATAAAAATGTAGCTGGGCAAATTACGTGTAAGTGGTTGAATATTAGGTATTTATCAGTGTTACTAATTGGTGATACTGAAGTAAGTTCCAACTTATAAATAGCATTCCTAAGATACAGATGCTCAACTGTAATCAATTTGACGAAGATGATCTCCCTGCAGAACGCAAGTATATCAATACTCTTTTTAGCAAAATTCTTGAACGACGCCTTACACGTCGACAACTGCTACATTCAACAAGCATTGCAGCAGCGAGCTTTGTATTACAGAGTCTGCATATAACTAAGGCAAATAATACACTTCAATTATCTTCGCTGACGTTTCCAGAGCTTGAGCAAGGATTGGATGAAGATTTACATCTTGCCGAGGGATACAACTATCAAGCATTGCTGCGGTGGGGAGATCCTGTGTTTACGAATGCGCCTGAGTTTAATCCGTATAACCAAACTCCTGCGTCTCAAGCCCAGCAGTTTGGGTATAACAACGATTTCGTTGCTTATTTACCATTAGCACATACAAGTAATCACTCGAAACTCGGATTACTTGTTGTGAATCATGAATTTGTAAACAGCACGATGATGCATCCTGGTTCCCCGTCTGCATTTAATTTAACTAAACAGCAAATTGATACCGAAATATTTGCACATGGTCTAAGCATTCTAGAAATACAAAAGCAAAAGCGTAAATGGCATATCAAGCTTAAATCGAAATACAATCATCGAATCACGCCGCATACAAAAATGCGATTTACCGGTCCTGCACGCGGGCATAATCGCTTAAAAACTTCATTTGCACCAAATGGAACACAATGTATCGGTACCTTTGGAAACTGTGCAGGTTCTACGACGCCTTGGGGTACAGTATTGACTGCAGAGGAAAATGTGCAGGCTTATTTTATGGGCCAAGCAAATAAAACCAGCGAGCATAAGAATTATAAAAGATTTGGTCTGCAAGGGGATAAAACCGCGTTGTCTGCATGGGGGAAATATCATGAAAGATGGAATATCGATAAACACCCCCAAGCGGGTTTACATGCGGGATGGATCGTTGAAATCGATCCTTATCATCCAAATTTTATTCCAATAAAAAGGACTGCATTGGGGCGGTGTAAACATGAAGGTTGTGATGTATATATCAACAAAGACAAACGTATAGTCGTCTATATGGGGGATGACCAAGCATTTGAATATATATATCGATTTGTCAGCAAAAATAAATATCAATCTAGAAACCACAAGCAAAACTTATCTTTATTAGATGAAGGAGAGCTGTCGGTTGCCGAATTTACTGACCAAGGTATTGTGATTTGGCATCCTTTAGTGTGGGGCAGAGAGCCACACACCAAAAACAACGGCTTTAACAGCCAAGCAGATGTTGTGATAGACATGCGTAGTGCCGCAGATCTAGTGGGTGCGACGCCTATGGATCGTCCCGAAGAAATTAGAGTCAACCGCGTTACAGGAAATGTGTTTGCAGTATTAACGAACAATTTTACACGTAGTCCACTTAACATCGATACTGCTAATCCACGTTCATTCAACCGCCATGGCCACATATTGGAATTAATTCCCCCACAGCAAGACCATAGTGCACATGAATTTAAATGGGAGGTATTTGTTCTTGCAGGTAATCCGAGTAATTCATTTGATCATGCACAATATCATTTAGGGATTTCTGAAAACGGTTGGTTTTCCAATCCAGACAACTGCTCATTTGATAAAAATGGGAATATGTGGATTGCTACAGATGGATTTTATCGGTTAGGCAGTGCAGATGGGGTATGGGTATGTGCTGCACAAGGTAAAAACAAAGCCTTAACAAAACATTTTCTTCGTGCACCGTATGAAGCAGAAGTGTGTAGCCCTTGTTTTACGCCGGATCACAAAACCATGTTTTGTTCCATACAGCACCCCGGTGGCGACTCCAGTTTTGGCCAACCTACAACGCGTTGGCCAGATTTTGACGAGAACCTACCGCCGCGCCCTGCTGTCATTGCAATAACTCACGATCTGGATAAAGAGATAGGCACTTGAAAATTCATCTTTTGACTTGAATCTAAACATAAGTTTTATTCAGCCATTTTTTCTCACCAGTACGCAAATAGTTATCTGTTCACGGGAATTTTTTATATAAAAGCACTAAATCAGTCGCGATTGATTAAATCAAAGGTGTTGTTACCATAGCGCATGTAGATTTCATTATCTGATTAATTATAGAATTACTTTTTAGTTTGGCAGAATTTGCAGTGAATAGACTATTGCGGCAAGACTTTGGTCCATCTTCAATATTGTGTCTTTCCAGACAGATTTACCTTTAACACAGTTATTTTGTTGCGGAGCTGTTGGTTCGGCTTGTTCGCGTACTAAGATTCCAGATTGTGTACGAAAGACTGTAAAAATTGTTTCGGCTTTCATTTTCTCGTATGCAGAGCTTCCATATACAGTATCTACGAAAGGAAACTTATTATCGTAAGTTTCGGCCAGCCTGCTCAAGTCAAGAGTAGAAATCGGTTTAATTTCATGAGCGCTATGATGCTTTGAGTTCTCATCTTGAATTTCACTGTAACGGCCAGATAGCCGTTCAATTCTATATAAGGGGTTAACACCAAACAATGCTGCCCATGACTTCCATTTTAAAAACTGTGCATCGATTCGCCATTCGTCACCATATAGCTTGTAAGTATTCTTCTCACAA
>JBFGJY010000043.1:0-21359 GCA_041576975.1 Gammaproteobacteria bacterium
AGAGAAATTCAAAAATGATCTGACAGAAAAACTACCATTAGGAATACGCCAGCGATTATCCTTGGCTGTTGCAATGATTCACAGTCCAGAAGTATTGATTCTAGATGAGCCAACATCAGGTGTAGATCCAATTGCGCGAGATGGATTTTGGGAATTTCTGGTTCAACTCTCTAGAGAGGATGGTGTAACGATTTTTATATCTACTCATTTTATGAATGAGGCAGAACGTTGTGATCGTATTTCCTTAATGCATGCTGGAAAAGTATTAGCCCAAGATAGTCCAGATGCTTTAATAAAATTGCGTAATGTTAATACACTTGAAGAAGCTTTTATTACTTATCTCATGGAGTCGTCTACTGTAAAGCAAGTAAATACTCAAACTATTAACTTACCCAAAAGTGGTAGTGAAAACACTAAACAACTCAATACGACTCATGAGGTATCAACAACAAGCTTACAACGAATTTGGGCATATGCACTTCGTGAAGCGATGGAAATTAGACGTGATCCCATTCGATTAGCATTTGCATTACTCGGTCCGATCATTCTGATGTTGGTTTTTGGATATGGAATATCATTTGATGTTGAGGAGTTGCGTTATGCAAGCCTTGATCGTGATAACACGACAGCAAGCCGTACTTATTTAGAAAGATATTCGGGTTCACGTTATTTTAAGCAGCAGCCATTGATTACAAACTATGATGAGCTAGAAAAGCGTTTACGCTCTGGTCAACTAACGCTTGCAATAGAAATCCCCCCAGACTTTGGAAAAGACATAAAACGGGGACAGCAACCCGAAGTCGGTGTATGGCTCGATGGTGCTAATCCGTTTAGGGCTGAAACAACTCGGGGTTATGTGAATGGAATTCATGTTAATTACTTAACTGATCTTACACGTCGTGAAATTGGGCAAGATATTAAGCTATCACCGATAAAAATCGAGACACGCTTTCGTTACAATCAAGATTTTAAAAGTGTATTTGCGATGGTGCCAGGCACCATCATGCTACTGCTCATTTTAATTCCCTCTATGATGACCGCTGTTGGTGTTGTGCGCGAAAAGGAGCTGGGTTCGATCAATAACCTCTATGTGACACCTGTAAAAAAAATAGAATTTTTATTAGGTAAGCAATTTCCTTACATTGTTGTTGCGATGATAAGCTTTGTTACCTTAGTTATAATAGCTTTAATTTTGTTTCAAGTTCCAATCAAAGGAAGTGTTACTGCACTTATTTTTGGCGCCATACTTTGCGTAAGTGCAAGTACGGCATTTGGTTTGTTAGTTTCCACTTTTGTCAAGACACAAATTGCTGCAATTTTTGCAGCTGCGATCTTATCAATTATGCCAACAATCCAATTTTCAGGATACTTATCCCCTGTATCTTCGCTATCAGGTGGTGCAAAAGTAATGGGGTATATATTTCCAAGTACTTATTTCCAAAAGATTAGCGTAGGAACCTTTACGAAAGCCTTGGGATTTAACGATTTGTATACAAATTATATTGCGTTGCTAATTTTGGTAATTGCTTTTATTTTCTTAAGTTGGCTTTTATTAAAAGACCAAGATGCTTGAAAATGTAGAAAATATTTATCGGCTAGGTGTGAAAGAACTGTTTAGTCTTCGTCATGACACAGTGATGATTGTATTACTGATTTATACGTTTACTTATGCTGTTTATGTGCCAGCACAAAATGCTCTCATAGAGTTAAGACATGCATCAGTAGCAATTGTGGATGAAGATCATTCTCAACTTTCAAAGAGAATCTTTGATGCAATGCTTCAACCATATTTTAAACCAGCCGTAGAAATTAACTATCATGATATCGATCAAGTGCTGGATTCCGGACGTTTTACTTTTGTTATTGATATCCCTCCAAAATTTGAAGCAGATATCTTGGCAAGACGTCAACCAATTATACAAGTCAATGTAGATGCCACTGCTATGACACAAGCGGGCAATGGGGCTAGTTATATTAGAAATATTATTTCACAAGAAATAAAAAATTATATGATGGATGATATTGATCATATAAAAGTGCCTGTAAATGTTGCAATTCGAACAAAGTTTAACCCTAATCTGCATTCTTCTTGGTTTCTTGGAGTAATGCAAATAATTAATATGATTACTTTGCTTGCAGTCATACTAACTGGAGCTGCGCTTATTCGTGAGCGTGAGCAAGGCACAATCGAGCATTTACTTGTAATGCCATTAGCTGTATCTGAAATTATGACTGCCAAAGTATGGGCTAATGGCTTAGTTATAGTAATAGCTGCAACTATTTCACTTTTGGTTGTAGTTCAACACCTCTTAGGTGTTCCAATCGCGGGGTCTATTCTACTGTTCACGTTCGGCACCATACTTTATCTCTTTTCTGTAACAGCACTGGGTATCTTACTAGCTACCATTGCGCGTTCTATGCCTCAGTTTGGCTTACTTGCATTTCCTATTTTCATGATTATGAATTTGTTATCAGGAAGTACTACCCCACTAGAAAGTATGCCCAAGTGGTTGCAAATCACAATGCAATTTGTGCCATCGACTCATTTTGTAAACTTTGCACAAGCCATTCTATATCGAGCCGCAGATTTTGGTATTGTCTGGAAAGATTTTGCAGTGATTACTGTGATTGGTATTGTTTATTTTTCAGTGGCACTCTTTCGGTTCAGAAAAGCAATGTCAGCCATGCAAGCATAAATGTAGTCCTATTAATCACAAAAGCCTCTTGTGCAAACTTCGCAGTTCCCCTTTCAGGGAATAAGTAGAATGATCAAATTAGGCAAGGTATAGATATTTGTATATCAATAAATGGCCGCTTACGATCGAATACGGTCATCAACCTTCATTTGATAAGGGCTATTTACTTTAATATTGTTAAAATCTTTTATTGCCATGAATATAGCTAAGACCGATGATGCAATCTCAAATGAAGCGAGACATTTACTGCGCAAGCTCTATTCCGGATACAGTATCGAGACAACACCACGCTGGGATAAGAAGATCGACTCATACAAAGCGATCCTTCCGAAATCCACTACAGTAATGATTGCATCATTGCATGGAGGGAACTTCAAAGAAATCATTCGAACAGCCAAACGGCTGCGTCAGGAGGGAATGGAACCTGTTCCACATATTGCCGCACGATCCATTCCAAATCTTGCATGCCTTGAAACCCGCTTAGATGAGCTTCAGTCAGAGGCAGATGTAAATCACATGTTGGTACTGGGTGGTGATATTCCGTCTCCTGTCGGGCCATACCACAGTTCTATGGATATCTTGAATTTAGGCGTTTTCGAGAAACGAGGGATAAATAAAATCGGAGTATCTGGGCATCCAGAAGGGTCTTCACACATTAGCGATAGTGAACTGTCGAATGCGATTCGTTGGAAGAATGAGTATGCATCGCGCACCGGATGCGATGTTTACATCTGTACACAGTTCGTGTTTGAAGCTTTACCCGTTATTTCCTGGGAACGAAAAATTCGGAATGAAGGAAATCAATTGCCCATAAAATTGGGAGTACCTGGCATCGCGTCACTTCGAACCTTAATCCGGCATGCTGCAGCAGCTGGCATCGGTCAATCTGTACGCTTTTTAACGCAGCAAGCACCACATATTAAAAATATTATGACATTTAATACACCCGAGAAGCTCTTGAAGGACCTTGCTAATCATTACACGCAGGAATCATCAAGTTTAATTGAAGGTATCCATTTCTTTCCCTTCGGGGGTGTGGAGAAGACATCTCGATGGGTTGCTGCCCAATTAGGTACTGAATACCGTGAATGAATCAACAAAGATGCAGAGAACCACTTTATACAGATGGGCTTTTCTTACCTTAGTCCAATACAGGTGTTATTTGGCACAATCGACATGGACATCAGTGCATGGCTACACGTTATGCTGGTTGCCTCATCTGTATTGATCATGGTCAAAATCGAAAAAATGTTCCTACGGAAATATCCCAATTTGGGATCGCGAACATAATGAGAATGTAAAACAAGATGTCATCTATTCGTAGTGCAAATCACTACTTGTGGAAATAACTCAGTGCATGTACTCGTTATTAATTCAGGCAGTTCTTCCATAAAGTACCATCTTTATGAGATGGAGCGCGAAGGCCTGCATGTGTCGGGTAAGGTTGAACGCATTGGTGAATCTGATTGCACAAGTGTATTTCGCAGGTATAAAGATTCTTGTGATATTGAAGAACAGAAAGTAAATATTGCGATTGCAAATCACACAGCAGGATTGGAACAAATATTTAAATCTTTACAAAGCAGTGGGGTATTGATTTCACCTGAATCTCTTGTCGCAATTGGTCATCGCGTTGTTCATGGTGGTGAGACTTTCCAGTCTCCAACTCTCATAGATAAAAATGTAATTAAAGCTATACGCGAGATGATACCGTTAGCGCCATTGCATAACGCTGCTAATCTCGCCGGTATCGAGGCAGCACTGCGGCTTTATCCAACGGTACCCCAAGTAGCAGTTTTTGACACTAGTTTTTTTCGTACTCTGCCGCCGCATGCCTACCGCTATGCATTGCCAGACAAGTTATACCAAAAACATCATGTGCGTCGTTACGGATTTCATGGCACATCCCATGAGTATGTTGCTAAACAAGCAGCCAAATATTTGCAGAGGAAGTTAGGGACGCTAAAACTTATCTCATTGCATCTTGGTAATGGTGCTAGTGCAGCAGCAATCCGCAATGGTATTTGCATTGATACTTCCATGGGTATGACACCACTAGAAGGTCTTATCATGGGAACACGTTGTGGTGATCTAGATCCTTCTATTCATTTCTATCTTGCTAGGTCATTGGATATGAGCCTCAATGAAATCGAAATACTATTAAACCAAGATAGTGGAATGAAAGGTCTGTGTGGCGTCAAAGATATGCGCGAAGTGCATCAATTAGCGAATGAGGGAAATGAACAGGCACGAATTGCAATTGAGATGTATTGTTACAGAATATGCAAATATGTTGGGGCTTATTACACCATCCTTGGTGGTTTAGATGTATTGGTTTTCACCGCTGGCGTTGGCGAAAATGATCCGATTATCCGTGAATCAGTCTGCGATAGACTTGTTGCACTAGGTATTAGGATCGATCAAAAACGAAACCAGACCAGCACAGGCCAAATTTTTAGCATTAGTGGGGAAAACGAAAAAGTAAAGGTGCTGGTCATCTCAACTAATGAGGAAATTGAGATTGCGCAGCAGACCTTATCAGCTCTACAAAAAACTGAGCACTAAAATTTAATTACAGTGCAATAACCACTTATTAATTCATTTTCTCGAGAAACTAATTGTAAACAATTAATAAGATCCATAAACAATCAACCTGGAACAATGGCTATGAAAGACACGGCGTCAATAAACAACGAAATCCTGAATGCGGAAGAGTTACACAAAATTGATGCTTATTGGCGCGCCGCCAATTACCTATCTGTGGGTCAGATTTACCTGCTTGACAATCCGTTATTAAGAGAAAATTTAAAAAAGGAACATGTAAAACCACGGCTGCTTGGGCATTGGGGGACGACACCTGGTTTGAACTTTATCTATGTCCACTGCAACCGCATCATTAAAAATCATGATCTAAATATGATCTACATTACCGGGCCGGGACATGGTGGGCCCGGATTAGTAGCTAATACTTGGTTGGAAGGAAGCTACAGTGAGTTCTTCCCAAACATTCCTATGGACATTGATGGAATGAAAAAATTATTTAAACAGTTTTCATTCCCTGGCGGGGTTGGCAGCCATGTCACTGCGGAGACACCGGGATCCATTCATGAAGGTGGTGAGCTGGGCTATGCACTTTCTCATGCCTATGGTGCTGCTTATGACAATCCTGATTTGATCGTGTGTTGTGTAGTGGGTGATGGAGAGGCAGAAACCGGCCCCCTTGCCACCGCATGGCATTCCAATAAATTTCTAAACCCGGCCAATGATGGTGCGGTACTTCCAATTCTGCATCTCAATGGTTACAAAATTGCTAATCCCACATTGCTTGCCCGCCTTGGGCACGATGAACTGAAGAATCTCTTTGTTGGTTATGGTTACAAACCTTACTTTGTCGAAGGTGAGGAACCGATGGCGATGCATCAGAAGATGGCCGCTACATTTGATTCAATTATTAGCGAAATTAAGAGAATTCAACATAAAGCTCGCGTCGAAGGCGATCTACATCGACCACTTTGGCCTGTAGTCATATTACGTAGTCCGAAAGGTTGGACTGGCCCTAAAGAAGTCGACGGAAATAAAATTGAGGGTTACTGGCGTTCCCACCAAGTCCCGTTTTCCGACATGGTTGATAATCCAAAACACCTGAAACTTTTAGAAAACTGGCTTAAAAGTTATCAGCCCGAAGTATTGTTTGACGATACAGGCAACCTAAAAGAAGAACTTCGTGAACTAGCCCCTTCGGGGCAACGACGCATGGGCGCTAATCCTCACGCCAATGGTGGGCAGCTTCTCAAAGATTTAAAAATTCCTGATTTTCGCGACTACGCTGTAAAAGTATCCAAACCCGGGCATACCATATCGGAATCCACAAGGGTGATGGGACAGTTCCTGCGAGATGTAATGAAGCGCAATATGGACAGCCGCAATTTTCGTGTAATGGGACCAGACGAAACCGCTTCAAATAGATTGAATGCAATATTCGAAGTGACCAATCGTGCTTGGATGGCAGAGACGCTGCCAGAAGATGATCACCTTTCCCCGGATGGTCGGGTAATGGAAATTCTTTCCGAACATACCTGCCAAGGTTGGTTAGAAGGCTATCTGTTGACAGGACGACATGGGATTTTTTCGTGCTACGAAGCATTCATCCATATCGTTGATTCTATGTTTAACCAGCATGCGAAATGGATAAAAGTCAGTAAAGAAATTTCCTGGCGGCGACCTATTGCTTCGTTAAATTATCTTTTAACTTCACACGTATGGCGCCAGGACCACAACGGCTTTTCACATCAGGATCCAGGATTCATTGATTTGGTTGTTAACAAAAAAGCAGACATCATCCGTGTCTTTCTAGCACCAGATGCAAATACACTGCTGTATGTTACCGACAAGTGTTTACGAAGCCGCGATTTCATTAACGTGATTATTGCCGGAAAACAGCAACAACCACAGTGGCTGGATATGGATGTCGCCATAAAACATTGCAGTGCTGGAATCGGCATCTGGGAATGGGCCAGTAATGATCAGGATGGTGAACCTGATGTGGTTATGGCATGTGCTGGTGACGTGCCGACGCTGGAGACCCTGGCAGCGGCAGATCTATTGCGCCAGCATGTACCAAAGCTCAAGGTGCGGATTATCAATGTGGTAGACCTGATGACACTTCAACCCAAAGAAGAACACCCCCATGGTTTGACCGACAAAGATTTCAATACCCTGTTCACTAGCGACAAACCAATTATCTTTGCATTCCATGGTTATCCCTATCTCATCCACCGTATGACGTATCGCCGTACCAATCACAGAAATCTACATGTGCGTGGCTATAAGGAAGAGGGTACAACCACAACACCATTCGATATGGCAGTGCTGAATGATCTAGATAGGTTTCACCTAGTTAGTGACGTTATCGATCGTGTTCCCAAGCTGGGTAATAAGGCGGCCTATCTAAAACAATTCGTGCGCGATAAACTTATCGAGCACAAGCAATATATCACCCAGTATGGACAAGACATGCCGGAGATTCGCAACTGGAAATGGCCATACTCTTAATTACATCAGCCTATTGACTCTGAACCGAACATGCTAATGTCTGAATGGAGAAGTATCTGAGACGATGGGAATTACGCGGTATCCATGATTGAGTAACTCCGTGATGAGGGTATTAAATAATTTTGGCGGGACGCGCAGCCCGATTCGATGATGGATGCCATCTTTATCAGGGTTTGAAAGAATCCACTTGGGTCCAGCTTCAACACATGGGCGATAACTTGATCCACTCCGAAGACGGTCTGTCTCGTTATCGAATGCAGGATCTACATGCTTGAAGATTGGAGTGAGTTCAGAAACAAGTTCTTCTTTACTGTAGGATTGGTTGGCGGCAATAAAGAGCCTATGGCCCTTGCTGCCGACACCTATGTTCAACTCAAATGTGGGTTTCATCATGTTGATTGAACTTTCACGCTTATGTTCTTGCATATTATGACCTTCCAACTCAATCGATTGCTATACTTTAATTAGACTAAGCCAATAGTTTAAAAGTCACTTCATAAGCGGTAATAGGTCAAACATTGAATGATTGCTTTTGGCCAAAAGCGGATATGCAAATATTACCTAGATTCTGATGATTTATAATCTAGTGTCCCATGAAGTCTGTATGCCATCTCTCATGCTTCTTAATCTCTTTATTTTTCTCAACACGCCACTTGCTGCGTCACTCAACTTGAATGCTTTCAATATACTCTATTATGTTACTGATTCGCTTATCTACCGCTGCCTCATCACCTTCTATTGTGCGAAAACGCTCACCCCAAATCGGCATTTCTTGTCCATGAAAATCGCTCACTCTACGGCCATCGATAATATTGTAGACAGCCGTTTCAGGAAATGAACCTCCGTTTTTTTTACTAAGCAATGTAAGATCTTTCGGTGGCATCGCGAGTTGCTTAGCCATGGGGCCATTTCCTTTACCATCAACTCCATGGCAATCAGCACAATTATTTATATAGTCATCTGCACCGAGATAATGCTTTTCTGTGGGTTCCGCATGAAGAGATGTTTGTAATGATAGAGCTAGCACTCCAATCACTACTGTTGCATTTAAAATTTCACTTATTATTTTCATTTGCCAAGTTGTCTCATAATTGGATTACTGCGTTTGGATTTCCTCAAGATATAAGATCAGTTCAAATATCCGGCCGAGCACATATGTCCTTGTAAATCTATCATACAAATATAAAACACTTTCATGATCAAATCGATCTCCCCAGACTGGCATCTCACTTGGTCTATGGTGTTTTATTTCATTACTACCTTCTATGATTTGAAAGATGGTTCTAGTTGAAAATTTTACGTCATTTTGCATTTGCAGCAAATTTAGGGTTGAAGGTTTAACAAGTAATTTTGATGCATAAACACCATCTTCCTTATCATTATCTCCATGACAAAGCGCACACGAACGCATATATTCTTGTTTACCAGCAGCTATTGTGTCTTGTGGCTCTTGGCATATCCCTATGTCTATTAACCCAAGGAAGATTATTGGAACCAAACCTACCGCTGAAACCATCCTTAATAGCATATACATAGATTCATATTTCTTGAATCAATTCATTCTTATTTGAAAATTACCCCATGTGTTCTAGCTAAACACGGTCATCATGTTTTGAAAGCATGTCCTTTGTAATCGAAAATGTTAAAGTTGGGTAGACATATAAGGCCATATTCACATGCTAAAGGTTATTAATTAAATGTTCGTTTTTAAGCGATCGAATTTGTGTAAATAATTTAGCATTAAATTATACAACCTGTTTTTGTTGTGCAAGCGTATTTTAATAACTTATGATGTAAATCTTCATTATCTCTTCAATTTCGTATGTTGTGATATATCATTTGCAATCCTTCTCGCATACTCGATGTATCTTTGATGAAATTCATTGCCGATTTCTTTTTCAATTTCTTCGAATTTGCTAACTAGTGCATCCTGCTGATCTTTGCCAAGCATTTCTTTAATCATAGGAAAGACTATCGTATCTTCTCTATACATGTGTCCTGGGTATAACCTTGGTATTGACAAAAGAGAGTCCATCACTGTTTTTCGACTCCCAGGTTTATTTTCCACATAATCTTTTATTGATTGTGCTAGTTGCGAGATCAGTTTTCTGCCAAATTGATGCTCGTCTCTCAGGGCTTTCAGACGGCAATTTATCGCCTTATTTCCTGCTTTTTCCAAAGCGGGGAATAAAATATCTTCTTCTTTATGATGGTGATATCCATCCACAAACTGTTGCGCAAACTCGACAATTCCCAAAAGTGTCTCGGGGGGAACGGCCTCACCATTTTCGAGCATTTCTGCTAAGGAGTTACTAGCATGGACTACTTTTAAAATGACTTTATGTTCTTCCGTTAGGATATCCGCTGCTGTCTTCATTATTTTTCTCAACTTTTGCAAGATTGCGTAATAACAAGTTTAGATTTGAGTCTGATCTCAACGGATCTCCATTTCTTTGATCCCGAGCAATTATGCTGGTATTTGTTTTGATGTAATGTGCCAATTTGAGTTTCAATGGCCTTATTTCACCAATGGGTGTATCGTCGAGTGCATTATGGTAAAAGAATAGAAAAGCAGTATTTTTAAATACGGATTTATGAAGTAAGTTTTATAGAAGAAACTTAATTGACCTTTAATCAGAATCAAATTTTATTGATGAAATCACAAGCATACTTCGAGACAAGAACAAACGATTGACACTGTACGTGTGAGATCAACAATTAATATGATGACCCTTAAACATTCTGATATGAACAATGGAACGTAAGAGCTTGAGATTAGCAAGTTCACCCAAGTTGGGATTCGTCAGCACGTACCCGCCGACCATATGTGGATTGGCGAAATTTTCACATTCATTAGTAAGCGCAATTCGAAAATCACGCGGTGAAAACGACTCTACAAGAATAGTGCGTGTGGTAAATGAGCTTGATCGGTTTAAGGAAGTAGACCGTGACATTGTATCTTTTTTGGATCCAAGCTGTACAGCGTCAATTCTAGATTCAGTGGAATCGCTGAATAATTTAGATCTAGCAGTCATCCAACACGAGTTCGGTATATTCGGGCCAAACGATGGTGATGCTGTACTCACAATACTAGAAAATATAAATATACCTACGATCATAGTTTTGCACACGGTACCTGCATGTCCGACTGAACAGCAACGAAAAATATTGCAAGGTATATTAAAGCTAGGCGACAAAATAGTAGTGCTCTCCAAAGCTGCGCATGCTGGTTTGGAGAAAAACTATCAAATTAACAAGAAAAAAGTTCACATAATCCCACATGGCGCTCATGTCTATGACGGTAATGAAAAGCGTATTAGCAACCGACCTAGTATCTTAACGTGGGGATTAATTGGCCCAAGCAAAGGTATTGAATGGGGCATTCGCGCATTACCTCATCTATGCAGTATTAAACCGACCCCCTTATACACGGTATGGGGCCAAACGCATCCCAATGTATTTGCTAGAGAAGGTGAACAGTATCGCAACTACCTAGTATCACTCTCTAAAGAATTGAATGTTGAAGACATGTTAGAAATTCATGGTGAATATTTGGACGATGACTCTCTATGGGCCATTGTTGCAAATACGGATGTGGTATTACTCCCTTATGAGTCGAGCGAGCAAGTTACCTCAGGTGTTTTGATAGATGCAGTCGCGGCGGGAAAGCCAGTGGTCGCAACGCGTTTTCCTCACGCAATAGAATTACTATCCAATGGGGGCGGGTTGCTCGTACCCCATAAGGATCCATTAACAATGGCTTCAGCGTTACATCAATTGCTTACGAATGCTAATGCAAGACAGTCGGCTCAACAGCAGGCTCAACGTGTGGCTGCATCTTTGGATTGGTCTATTGTTGCGGGGCAATATGAGCAATTAATACACGAGGTGCTTAGCTCTACTACAGCGAGTGCGGTAGCATGAAACTCCCTCAGCCTAATTTCCAACATCTTTTTAGATTATCAGATGACACAGGAATACTGGAACATGCATTACTGTGTGTTCCGCGACTTGAGCATGGTTATTGCGTTGATGATGTTGCGCGCGCCTTAATTGTCGTTTGCCGTGAAAAGAGCGTGTCACCTGATATGATTGATTTGGCAGGACGATACTTAGCATTTTTAAAGTACGCGATGCGAGTTGACGGTAAGTTTCACAATAGACTTTCTTATCAACGAGAGTGGTTAGATGATATTGGATCGGATGATTGCCAAGGACGTGCATTATGGGCGCTAGGCACTGCTGCAACTATGGCTCCGACACAAGAATTACGTGATATCGCGTATCATATGTTTGACGAGGCCAGTACAGAATTTTGTTCTCCACACCTTCGATCCAACGCATTTGCAGCACTGGGGGCTACCAAATTTTTGGAATTTTATTCAAAGCATAAACAGGCAGCTGAACTACTTGAAAGTGCAACCCACAAAATAATCAGTTGTATTAAACCCATTAGCAAGCACTGGCTGTGGCCTGAAACTCGTCTCACATATGACAACGCCCGTATACCTCAGGCATTAATTGCAGCTGGTAAAATTCTTGAAAAGCCATCGACTTTATCCAAAGGCCTATTGTTACTCGATTGGTTAGTCGGCATCGAGTGGCGCCGGACACACTTCAGTTTCACACCAGTGGATGGTAGAGGAGTTGATGACTCAAAGCCCAAGTTTGATCAACAGCCAGTGGAAGCTGCGGCAACGACAGAAGCTTGTGCTGAGTCATACTTAGTAACGAAAAATATCATTTGGGCGCAACGTGCAATAACTGCTGCTAATTGGTTTCTCGGTGCGAATGATATAGGCGTGAGTCTGTACAATCGCAAAACAGGAGGATGTTTCGATGGGTTACACGAGGATCGAGTAAATCGAAATCAAGGAGCGGAATCTACGATTTCATGTATTTGCGCATTTCAGCGAGGTCGTGATGTCTTACAGTTGCGATCTATGTATCAAGAAAAAGAAGATGAGCAGCAATTAAAAACTAATTTTTAAATTAAATAAAGATGCGTATTGCAATGCTTGCCCCTATAGCTTGGCGCACGCCACCATTACACTATGGGCCTTGGGAAAGTATAGTTTCACTATTAACCGAAGGATTAGTATCTCGTGGCTATGAAGTTACCCTGTTCGCAACTGGTGATTCGATAACCAATGGAAAACTCCATGCGGTTTGTCCACAAGGTTACGAAGAAGATCGATCGCTGGAACCCAAAGTATGGGAATGTCTGCACATTTCCGAGCTTTTTGAATATGCAAATGAATTCGACATCATACATAACCATTTTGACTTTTTACCTTTAACTTATTCCCAACTGATCGATACTTCAGTTGTTACTACTATACATGGGTTTTCATCGAGGGCGATTTTATCTGTTTACAAGAAATACAATGGTAAAGTCACTTATGTTGCTATCAGCGATGCCGATCGGTCACCCGAGCTCGATTACATCGCAACAATCTATCATGGAATTAATCTAGAACAGTTTGATTTTCGGGCGGTGCCAGAGGATTACTTAATATTTTTTGGCAGAATTCACCATGATAAAGGCGTCAAGGAAGCACTCGAGATCGCTAGGGCGTGTAATAAAAAATTAATCTTGGCTGGAATCATTCAAGATGAAGATTATTATAAAATATCTGTTGAACCTTATCTAGATAACGATAATGCAGTGTATGTAGGCAGTGTGGATCCAGTACAACGCAGCCAGCTTCTTGGTAAAGCAAGTGCTCTATTGCATCCTATAAATTTTAACGAACCATTTGGGTTGTCAGTTATTGAGGCAATGGCATGTGGTACACCAGTGATTGCTTTTAATAAAGGTAGCATGCCCGAACTTATCGATAATGGTGTTAATGGTTTCTTGGTGGAAACAGTGGAAGAAGCTAAGGACGCTATTCAACACATAAACGAAATTGACCGAACTCAGTGTCGTCGACATGTTGAAGTACATTTCACTAGTGACAAAATGATTGAAAATTATATTGATGTTTACGAAGAAGTGTATGCAAAATCCAAACGCGAAGCTCATCGCCCGTGGGGTTACTATAAGGTGTTGGCGGATGAGAGTAATTACAAAAGCAAAGAAATTGTTGTGTTTCCAGGTAAGCGATTAAGCCTACAAAGGCATCGTCAACGCTCTGAGCATTGGTACATTCTCAATGGTCAGGCTGAGGTTACGCTTGATAGCAAAACATTAACGCTTTCACCTGGACAAGCAGTAGACATCCCGAAAGGTGCATTGCACCGTATTGCAAATTTGGGTACCAGTGATATGCATTTCATTGAAGTCCAAACAGGAAATTATTTTGGAGAAGATGATATTGAACGAGTAGAAGATGATTTTGGAAGGGCGTTAGCTGAGTAGTAATTCACATTCCTATTTATATGTATGAAACTTTTTACTCATAGAATATTGTGAAGAATTTTGTTGCCAACGTTGTTAAACGGCATACTGAAAATCCTATTCTTACCAAAGACAACGTACCTTATCCTGTAGCCACGGTCCACAATGCTGGGATTGTTAAGTATAAAGGGCGTTACATTATGCTTTTCAGATCGCATCAATTAAACGGACGCTCCATTATTGGCAGGGCTGATAGTGACGACGGGTATACGTTCGACGTTCACCCGGAGCCATTTTTGAAGCCAGCGACGGATGGCCAATTTGCTGAATATGAAGAATATGGAGTCGAGGATCTTCGAATTTGTCATATAGAAGATGAATTTCTCCTAACGTATAGCATGTATTCCCGTCATGGTGTGCGCATCGGGCTTGCGCGTACCTATAATTTTGAGACCGTGGAGCGCGTCGCAGTTATTACGCAAGCTGATTGTCGTAACATTGTCATCTTTCCAGAAAAGTTTAACGGTCGCTATGTACGCTTGGATCGACCACATTCTGAAATTTCGTCATGGTCAATCTGGATATCGTATTCTCCAGATCTTCTTCATTGGGGTGATTCACGAATAATAATGAAACCGATTCCTTATCATTGGGACGAGATGAAGATAGGGCCCGGTGCGACTCCTTTTAAAACCACAAGTGGATGGCTGCATATCTATCATGGTGTATTTAAAACAATGGGAGGAGCTGTCTATCGTCTTGGTGTAGCGCTTCATGAACTTCATGATCCATCTCGAATTGTCGGTGTATCCGATCAATGGATCCTGCAGCCAGAGGCACCGTGGGAAGTGAGCGGCTATGTACCCAATGTTGTTTTTACTTGCGGCGCCATTCCAGAAGATGACGGAACAGTTAAGATTTACTGGGGTGGTGCAGATACTGTCATGTGCGTAGGGTCCGCAAGAATTGATACACTTGTGCAGTTATGTAAGGCAAACAAAAGAGTACTTTTGTAAATAAATTAATAATTGCTCTCAATTGGACAAGCTAGATTTTCATAATAATTATTCAAATTTAGGAATTTATAAATGGACTTACAACCTAAAATCAGGCGCAAAAAGAAAAAAATTCTGAATGACCCTTCACGTGTTATCGCCAGGCTAAACTTACCTAACGGCCTTTATCGAGTTCAAAAAATTATTCAGCGAGTACTGAACCTACCTGATGCTTTGGCTGAAAGTGTTCTGGACAATATATTTTTAGAATTTTCTGAGCGACACAAAAACATTAAAGGTGTTTTTCAGCGTAACTTTAATGAAGTGAGTAATTTTGTTCCTGTTAACACCAATTTAAACGATACTAAAAGAGCCCTTATTGGAGCTTATTTTACAATGGAGTATTCAGTTGAATCAGTAGGTCTGTTTAACCCTTCTATCGTGATACATCCAGATCAAAGTCATTTGGAAAAGGGCAATATGCGATTCATAATGAGCTTGCGAGCCGTGGGTGAAGGGCATATTTCTTCTATTGTATTTCGCAGTGGAATTCTTGACGAGCACAATACATTTATTTTTGACCCAGTTAGTGATTACCTTGAAACTCCGGTAGTGCAACTTAATCCAGTTTACGATCGGCATCTTTTCGAATTAAAGCTCAATGAAATTTCAGTAAGCAATGAGATTACAGCTTTTATTCTGAGCCAACTACCAGAAAATTTTGCTTACGATATGCTAAAGGAAAAAATTGCCAGTCTAACAAATAAACCTATTTTCCCTAAAAATAAACAAAGTGAAACTTTTAAGCATATGCATTGGCTTGCTAATTCAAACTACGAGTTGATGTTTCATTCAGAGCATTCAGTTTCTGAAAGGGTAATATTTCCTGTATCGGAAAATGAAAGTAACGGTATCGAAGATGCTAGGTTTGTGCGATTTATAGATGATAACCAAGAGATTACATATTACGCAACGTACACCGCATATAATGGTTACAAATTGCTTACACAGCTGATCGAAACAAAGGATTTTTTAAGTTTCAAGTCGATAACGTTAAACGGAAAAGCAATACAGGATAAAGGTATGGCATTGTTCCCACGCAAAATTAATGGCTGTTATGCGATGCTTTCACGGCAAGACGGTGAAAATAATTATATTATGTACTCAGATAATATCCATTTTTGGCAGAACGCAGAAATCATACAAGAACCAACGTTTCCATGGGAATTTGTTCAGATTGGAAATAATGGCTCACCCTTAGAGACTGATAAAGGATGGCTTGTGTTAACCCACGGGGTTGGACCCATGCGACAATATTGTATAGGCGCAATTTTACTCGATTTTGATAATCCAACTAAAGTCGTGGCGCGACTGAAGAATCCATTTCTCACACCTCATGAGACAGAGCGTGAAGGTTATGTGCCCAACGTTGTTTATACTTGTGGTGCAATAATTCACAACAATGAGTTAGTCATTCCGTATGCTACTGCGGATACAATTTCTGGCATTGTAACAGTAGATGTAAATGAATTGATTAGTTGCATGCGCTAGACTAGAAATCAATTATTAGATCTGGAATATTTAAGTAAATAATAAATTAAATTGTTATATATACGTTATCTATATAATTTTAAGTAGTTTTATTTGTTGAATGTCTGCTTACGGCTAAAAGCAGTTAGTTTATTTTTTTCTTTCTCGACTCCCACGGCTTCACTCTATTAATCTCTGGCAACTTCTGTATCCTAGCCTTAATCTCTTTAGCTGGTTCAATAAAATTATTTACAGGCAAATGTTTTCTGTTGCGATGTCGAAAAATAATAAGGAGATAACCATGCGAATCAGAATACCATCCTTGCCCTTAATCATTATGGCGGTTACTTTAACGTTGAGCGGGTGTGCTGCGATGCAGAAAAGCGATGCCACTCAGACGGAGCAGGAGCTCGCCGCCGCCGGATTTAAGATGAAACTTGCGAATACCCCCGATAAACTGGCGCACCTGAAGACGTTGACCCAACTCAAGGTAGTGCCGCACGAGCAGGAAGGTAAAGTGCGCTACGTTTACGCCGACGCGAAGTACTGTGAATGCGTGTATGCGGGTGATGAAGTGGCCTTCGAAAAATACCAGAAAATAGCTATCAATCAGCGCATTGCTATGGAGAACCAAAACGCTAGAATGAATTGGGGCGTGTGGGGTGGCTATGGCTGGGGCTGGTAGCATCGGACCCGTGAGTATTCATTGAGCGTGATCACGCTCTATGAGGTGGAACTAAAGTTAGATTATTGATAGACGTTCATAGCTTGACCGCTACCCTAGTGCCGAGATTACTCCAATTTGAATAAGTTTCATCTCTGACAATTTACTCAGTGGAGTAGTGTGTACGTCAAACACTTAATGACCGCTTTCGGCCCAAAGCGGATATTTATCATTAGAACATTCTAGATTACGTTAAGCATAATTATTCATAATTTGGCACGAATTATAATCTGAAAATGCCAATCTATTAATCACTATAAGAACTAAATTCTAAAAATAAATAATTCTACAAAAAAATTTATTTTGATAGTTGAAATATAAGAATGTGACTCCATATAGCATAATATTCCATAAATCTTTTTATATTGAGAGGTTATTATGAATATTACTCGATTCGATCCATTTCGTGAAATGGAAGAAATATTTAAGCGTTATAGTCAACCAACAAATCGCGCCCTTTTGAGTAAAGAACACGAAGGTATCCTATCGGGTAGCTGGATGCCTGCTGTAGATATTAGCGAAACAAAAAATGCCTATATTGTTAAAGGTGAATTACCCGGTGTAGAAAGGGAGGATGTAGATATATCAATCGATGATAATTTATTGACAATTCGTGGTGAGAAAAAGCTCGAAAAGAAAATTGATGAACATCTGAGTCATCGCACCGAATGTGTGTATGGCTCGTTTGAACGTAGTTTTACATTGCCCAGGCAAGTCGATATAAATAATGTCGAGGCAATTTTCAAAAATGGAGTTTTAAAACTAACCGTTCCAAAAGCTGAAGAGGCTAAGCCCAAACAAATTCAAGTAAAAATTACTTGATCAAATACATTTCATACTCATAAAAAAGCCCGATTAGTATATATCGGGCTTTTTTATGAAATGCACAACGAAGGGGAATCAATACTTAAATAGGCTTAGCATATACAATTAGAATACATAAGTAGTATTGTTGTACAAATGAATTGCTTAAAGAGGTATAGGCTTTATGTATATGAAATTTAGGATGGTGAAAGCAGTAGGATTAGCTTTAATTGTTTACCTTGGGTTGTTGGACGTAGCACTAAGCGATGAACTTCAAGATGCAATTGTTGCAGGTAAAAAAGAGTACATGCGTTCTTGTGCACTATGTCATGGTGATAGTGGTAAAGGAGATGGGGTTTATGCATCGAAATTAATTGTTAAACCTACAAACTTAAGAATACTACAACAACAAAATAACGGCATTTTCCCAGCTAGAGACGTGTTTCGTATCATCGAAGGCAGTGACGATAGAAAACTTCACGGCCCAAGAGCAATGCCGATCTGGGGGGATCGTTTTGACCATGAAAGTGTTTTGTATGTCGATGACAGATTTACAAAGACTTTTGTGCGAGGTCGTATATTTGAACTGATCTTATACCTTGAGGAAATTCAGGTGCAGTAATCTAATCACATGTTTGTTACAACCATAGTTATTGGAAGAGAGCAAAATATATGTATTTCGCCAAAATCTTCTGAATGTCTGCTTATGGTCGTAAGCAGACATTCGATAAATTAACTGAATATTGTTAATTAGAATCAACCGCGCTCTAAACCATCTACAACTCGAATACGTTCACGCTCAAAAATCTTTGTTATATTTTCTACAGAGATTTTCCCAGTGCTCATTTGCCTGCACAGCAGTTTGTGTAACTTGACTAAGTTAGTGACATCCATACGATCTGCATAATGGATCGCAACATCCTCTCATGTAATAATAATATATTGTTGGTATTAGTACGTAAAGACCAACAAAAATTAGAAAATGCTGAGTTATTAATGAAGAAGAACGTACTTCGCGACTTGTGTAAAAGGATTCAAAATGTTTAGAAATATAGTTGTACTGCTTGAAGATAATGTAATTAATTCTAATTTTCTTAATGTTGTAACAAACGTAGCTAAAACAAGTGATGGTAATATCTCAGGAGTTTATGTTTTACCATTGAGCCAGACAATGATAAATATGCCACGAACAACGTTAAATATAACAAATGTTGTAGATGTAGAATATTTTCGTGATAAGGCGCAAAAGGTGCATGATAAATTTGAATCCTCTATAAAAGCTGCGGGTTTAAAGGGGGAGTGGTTTTATTCTGAAAGCAGAGATGTGGTTACTGAAGTGGTTCGACAAGGTCTGTATGCAGATTTAATTATGCTTAGTCAAGCCGATGGTAATTATAAGACAACAGACAAAGTTATTTTGACAGCAAGTTGCCCAACGTTGCTAGTGCCTCCATCAAATATTTCGAGCGGAAATTTTAATCGCATATTAATCGCCTGGAAAAATACTAGAGAATCAGCACGTGCACTACATGATTCGCTTCCACTTTTACACAATGCGGATGATATTAAAATTGTAACGTTTGGAGATGATAATCAGGAAAAACAATCACTCACAACATATCTAACAACACATGGTATAAATGCTAAGATAGATCAACAGCCATTAGATAGCCTTCCTGCAGAATATGGTCTGCCAACGGATATTGATCACTCTATTGGCAATAGACTTATCACGCTCTCAAAAGAAGAGAATAGCGATTTAATTGTCATGGGGGGTTTCGGGCATTCGCGACTCGGTGATGCCATATTAAGTGGTGTAACTCTACAAATATCAAGAAATGCGGAAATACCTGTACTGATGTCGCATTAGTTAGCAAGTTTTATATGTTCAAAAAAAGACTTATGTTCTCCACATTTCTACTTGCTAATTATCTGAACGCTAATTAATTATGCACGATGTAAGCTATAACTACGTAGAAAAGTTGCGAAGTCTTGCAATACACTAATACCTGTTTGCTCGGCCTCAGTACACCAGGTCTGTAAACGTTGAATGCGATTGAACTTTTTGTGAGAAGTGTGAGCCCATATTCCCTTCAATTGTTGCTTGAACTGAAATATAGTTTCCAATGTACAATTATATTGTAGAATATTATCGAGTGTTTGCTTTTCCGTACTTTCAATATGGATGTCCTCACGGGTTATCAGCTTGCGTGCAAGCTTAAATAATTTTCGCTCATTTTTATTAGTGCTAAGACATAATCCTTTTAAGGCAGGGTAGATTACTTTGCGTCCATATAGTTTTAGTATATGAAAACGGTTGCTTAATATGGCACGTAAGGTATTCACATCGACAACCTGTTTGCCACTGACCGTATGTACTTTAGGCGCAACGCGTTTAACCTTTGCGAGGTTAGACAATTCCAATAAACGAATATACATCCAGCCGATATCAAATTCCCACCATTTACTAGAAAGCTTAGCAGATGTGCTATGAGCATGATGGTTGTTATGCAACTCTTCACCACCAATCAGTATGCCCCAAGGTAGAATATTGGTGGATGCGTCTTGTGTTTCAAAGTTGCGATACCCCCAATAATGACCAATTCCGTTGATCACCCCGGCAGCCAAAAATGGTATCCAAAGCATTTGCACAGCAAATATAGCTATTCCGATCGCACCAAAAAGCAATACATCTAGCAATGCCATCAAGGTGATACCTAAAAACGGGAAGCGACTGTAAAGTTTGCGCTCGAGCCAGTCATCAGGCGTCTTGTGGCCATATTTATCCAAAGTTTCCATGTTACGTGCTTCATTCCGATATAACATGACGCCTTCAAACAAGACCTTATAAATTCCTTTGAATTTAGGGCTGTGGGGATCTTCCTCGGTTTCACACTTGGCATGGTGTTTACGATGAATGGCTACCCATTCTTTTGTGACCATACCCGTAGTTAGCCATAACCAGAAACGGAATAAATGACTTATCAATGGATGTAGGGTGAGTGCGTTGTGTGATTGATGCCGGTGTAAAAAGATGGTCACGCTGGCAATGGTAATATGAGTCAACAGTAGCGTTATTCCGAGATAACCCCATGTAGGCAAGTTTAATAACCCTTCAAGTAACATAATTTATCTTGATGTTAAAAAAAACAAATTTTTTAAATACTAATTAATTGGCTAATCAGGGGACTTAACTCATTAACGAGAGCGCTTAG
>JBFGJY010000044.1:0-21215 GCA_041576975.1 Gammaproteobacteria bacterium
CGGGTGGTTTTAGTTATGTAAGTGATTCTGCGCTATTAATTAATGCTGGGCCTGATGGAATATTAAATACCGGTGATGATGTTGAATCTACAGTAACGGTAACCGGTGCGGATCCGATTACATTTGAAAATATTGATATCGCGACAAACGAATCACTATTAATACGTTATTTATTGCGAGTAAGTTCAGGTGTGGTTGAAGGTGAATATACCAACACCGCGCAAGTTGCAGGTGTGGGTGGTGTGCGTATCAGTAATGAAGCGAGCGCAACTGTTCGTGTTACGCAAGATCCGATCCTGCAAAGAACTACTATTATTGGAAAAGTCTTCCATGATCGAGATAGTGATGGTTGGCAAGACAGTGCACATGCTACGAAAGTAAAAATTAAGAGCGAGCACTTTGGATGGGAAGGGCATGATCTAGGTACTGTTTACGGTCGTATTAGTGAGTTTGATTCTATAGAAGAGAATCAAATGGTGGTGCGCGTGCCGCTGGATTTACATGGAGATAACAGTTTTGTCATTGAAACCGCCCAGGGTTCGGTAATAAAAGTTGATAATGATGGCAACGTTCGTGAAGAACATATCGGCGATAAGCAAAAAGGTTTAACCGCGCAGGATCTTACTGTAACCACTGCACGCGAAGGTAGTGAGTTTGTCATCACGATTACTAATCATGGAATTCAAGAAGCGGGTATTCCTGGTGTTCGCCTTGCAACAGTAGAAGGCTTATTGGTTGAAACCGATCAATATGGCCGCTATCACTTAGCGGATATTGATGGCGGCCGTTGGGAACGTGGTCGTAACTTTATAATCAAAGTTGATCCGGCAACATTACCTGAAGGAAGCACATTTACCACTGAGAATCCACGTGTGTTGCGTATCACTCAGGCACTAATGAGTAAGTTTAATTTTGGTGTCAAACTACCAACGCAAGATGTCGCTCTAACAGAGAGAAAATATGGCGCAGCAAAACGAGTCGAACGTGAAGTTGAAGTTGTTGAAACGCGTGAAATTAAAGACATCATTGATCCAGTTTATTTTAATTCTGGTAAGGCAAATATTTCACAAGCTGCGCTTGATACTTTACAGCAAGAAATAAATCGTTTGCAGGATAAAGAAAGGGTCGTTGTACGCGTGGTTGGGCATGCAGATAGTCGATTGCTCTCACCGAGAACTAAAGCAAAATTTGGTGATAATCATGGCTTAGCCAAAGCACGAGCAGAACAAGTTGCACAACTCTTACAACAAGAGCTGCAGCTAAGCGGTAGCATGATCACAGTTGAAGAACATGGTGCAGATAAGCCTATTGCTTCAAATCAAACTAAAGAAGGAAGAGCTAAGAACCGTCGTACTGAGATTGATGTTGTTTACGATGAGCGTTATACCAAGACAGTTGTTGAAATTGATTACGCACCTACATCAGAACCAATTATTAAACGTGAATCTCAAATTCCAAACGGTGGTGCAATTTGGGCGGTTGAAGATCCGGCTACGCTAGACCCACGCCTAAACGTTGTCGCACAGAATGGTGTTGTGCTTAAAAATAGAAGTGTACAAGATGAAATTAGGTTTAGTCTTTACAGTAACTATATTGCATTTATTGATCATTGGGAGTTAGCCATCTATGCAGCCAATGATCGCGACTTAATTAAACCGATTGATGTGCTTACCGGAGACAAGTTTGCATTTACTGAAACAATAGAATGGGAAGTACAAAAAATTGATTCAAAATACTTAGAAGAAGGTGAAAGTTTGTCATACGTTTTGCGTGTATATGATAAACAAGACCGAATGGATGAAACTGCGCCACGCGCTTTAACTGTCACTGACTACAAAATTATAGATTTTGAAAGACGTGATCTCGAAGAAGAACAAGAAGAAGTTGCGAATGCAAGCTTCGGTGAATCGAGTTTAATTCGTCAAACTATTCCGCTTGCTGGGTCGCGCGTACGTGTGCATGGAGTTGATCTTGATACTGACTACACAATTACTGTGAATGGTGAAAAAGTGCTGGTCGATGAAGATGGTAAATTTGTACTGGAACAGCATTTACCGATTGGTAAACACGACATGTTGGTCAAAGTTAGTGATGGAGATGAAATTAACTTTGAGCGTGTCCTTAACGTCGATGTTACCGGTAAATATATGTTTATGGTCGGCTTGGCCAATTTAACTGTTGGGGAAAATGATCTGTCAGGAAGTGTTGAGCCATTAGGCGATGATGATCATTTTGATGATGATATATGGGTCGATGGACGCATCGCGTTTTATTTAAAAGGTAAGATCAAGGGCAAGTATTTAGTCACTGCACAACTCGATACCTCAGAAGATGAGTTACGTAACTTGGGAGATAATCTTGAAGAGAAAGACCCAGCCGTAATCTTCCGACGCCTCGATCCCGATCGTTTTTATGCTGTGTATGGTGATGATTCGACTACGATTGATGATACTAACAGCCAAGGAGCTTTCTATCTAAGAGTTGATTGGGATAAGAGTATGGCCTTGTGGGGTGATTACAATACCGATCTTACTGGTACGGAATTCGCGATATATAACCGCAGTCTCTACGGTGCAAAGTTGGAGCATCGTAATGTAGAAACTACCAAGTTTGGTGAACATAAACATGAAGTACATCTGTTTGGAAGTGAACCGCAAACTGCCGCGGCACGTAACGAATTTATTGCGACAGGTGGTTCACTTTACTACTTACGTGATACTGAAGTTGTACAAGGTTCAGAAAAGATTTGGGTAGAAGTACGAAGACGTGATACCGAGCAAGTAGTAGAAATCATTATATTGGAACACCATAGAGATTATGATTTTGATTATATTCAAGGTCGTATCATTCTCACACGTCCGCTTACTCAATTTGATCTGGGTTCGGGCCCATCAATTATTAAAGACACACCATTAGAGGGTAATGATGTGTTCTTGCTTGCTGATTACGAATATCGGCCTGATGCGTTTAGTGCAGATAAATTAACGACAGGTGCGCGCGGTAAGGCCTGGTTAAATGACTACATTGCCTTGGGTGGTACTTATGTAAATGAGGAACGTGATGGCATTGATTATGAGTTAAAGGGTACTGATGTTACCTTACGCGCAGGAAAAGGTACTTACATTAGATTTGAGTATGCAGAATCAGATGCAAAACAAACCGATAATAATTTCCTCTCCACCAATGGCGGTATTAGTTTCATTAAGCAAAATATACTTGCCGATGACAATGACGGTGAAGCGAAAGGCGTAGAAACACGCATAAACTTCGCAGAGCTAAGTGACCATGAAGGTTACATCATGGCTTGGTGGAAAGATCGTGGTGCAGGATTCTCATCAACTGCCCGCTTAGATAATGGCATTGAAACACTGGATACGGGTATTGAAGCACAATGGCAAGCTACCGAACGTCTAGATTTATCAGCTCGCGCAACAAAACTAGATAATAAAACACAATTTGAATTCAATACGATCAGTGTTCAAGGTGATTACGAAGTTACCAATAAACTTAGCATCGGTGCTGAGCTTCGTTATGAGGATGAAGAAGACGACATCTTAGATCAAGATGGTGAAGCAACTCTTGCTGGTACCGAAGTTCGTTACGCATTAACGGATCACACTGACATTTATACAAGTGGTCAAGTTGTCATCGATGATAAAGGTGATTACGAGGATAACGATTTGGGCACTGTTGGCATAGAGACTCAGGTAAGTGAAAGACTTGCCTTGAAAGGTGAAGTTAGTGCGGGTGATCGTGGTGATGCCGTCGTATTAGGAATGGAATATGACGTCACACCCAACATCAATATTAGTTTAGATGCTGGATTTGGAAGTGGTGCAACCAGTCAAGTCGGTACTAACTACACTACTGCGAATGGATTGGAGCTGTATGGTAGTTATGCGCTCGATCCCGATCGAACTGATAGAGGTGAATCTATGTTTACCTTTGGTACTAGAAAGCGTTATGGCAACGGACTCTCTTTATACACCGAAAGTCAGTTTGGCGAAGGTGAAGACGAACAAAGTATTGCACGTATCTATGGGCTTGATTTTGACCTTACCGAACAGTGGCGTTTATCTGCTTCCTTCCAAAAGAATGATCTTGATCTTGATGTTGGTGATATCAACCGCCGTGCAGCGACCTTAGGCGCAAATTATAAAGCCGATGATCTTAAATTTGGTTCCTTACTTGAATATCGTGAAGATGAGGATGTAGGCCTTAACACAGATGCTACACAGTGGCTCACTACTAATACCATTGAATGGCAACAAAGTGAGAGCTTGCGTTGGCTAGGTAAAGTTGAGCTCTCTACAACTCATAGCGACGCTAACAATAGTGACGAGGCGAAATTTGCTGAACTCGATTTAGGTTTTGCTTATCGACCTGCATTTAACGACAAGTTAAACATACTGGGTAAATATACCTTCCTCTACGATTTAACCAGTAGTGGTCAAGCTACTTCACTTGCTGATCGACGTATTCATGTATTTGCAATTGAAGGTTTATATGACTTAAACCAAAAGTGGGAGCTTGGCGCAAAACTCGCATACAAGAGCGGTGACACACGCTTAACTCGCGGTGCAGGCCCATGGTTTGAGACTGGCGCACATTTGGCTGTTACACGTGCACGTTATCACATGCTTAAGAAATGGGATGCCGTATTTGAATACCGTTGGTTAGAAACTGAAGAGGAAGACGATGATAAAGATGGTGCCTTACTAGGAGTATACCGACATGTCGGTAAACATATGAAGGTCGGTGCGGGTTATAACTTCACAGATTTTAGTGATGACTTAACCGATAACGACTATGATTCAAACGGTTGGTTTTTTGATATTACAGGAAAATATTAGAGTTGATTGTGATGAAAAAAGTGATTTTTATTTCGTTAGTACTTTTTATTTGGTTATTGATTGGAGTTAACTCCGTCAGTGCTCAGCAAGTTTGCGTAGACGATGTTCAAGGCGCAAATGATGTAAATCAGGCTCAAACCGATGTAACTCAGTTATGTGTCGACCAGAGTGGATTGCCCGCGACTTATGAAGTAACAATGAGCTGGGATGAGATTCGCTTGTCTGGAAACAATACAGGGGACGCATGTCTACTGTTTGACACTGATGGAAACGGCAATATCAACAATGCTCTTTGTCTACAGGTTAAAGGTAATCCATTACTCATAAACGATGGACCAAGTTTATTTTCATGTACGGATACCAAAAATGATCGATGTACTGGACCTACACCAATTACTTTAACTGCTGGGAGTCTTACAAGTTGCACAGTCAATCAGCAGAACACAGACCCGTTTCCATCAGGATCTAATTTTCAGCAAGATACTGTTGGGATATGTACAATAGACACACATGATATAAGTTTAGCTCTGCAAGTAAATGTATGTTCTTATCCATCTCAGAATCCTAACTCCGATCCAAAAGATTGTGTAGGAATTTTAGGCGGTGGATTTATTTTCATTATAAAAGACGCAGATCCAGACGATACAACACAATTCAATTTTACTGTGACAGACGCTGGAGGCAATCCTACAGCTGTATCTATAATTGGCTCCGGGAGTAAAGGAATAAGTTTGAATTTGGGTACATATAGCTTGAATGAGACAATTCCGGCAGGGTGGGGTATAACTAGTTCTAGCTGTAACGATGGGTCATCAACGGGCACTAATCCTATAACGGGAATCACAGTTGGCTCTGGCCAAACTGTAACCTGCACTGTTTCAAATCGTCGTCAGGCAGATTTAGTTATTTCTAAGGACGATGGCATCGGGACTTACACGCCTGGTGGTAATGCTATTTATGTAATAACCGTTACAAATAATGGTCCAGCATCCGTTTCTGGCGCAACAATTCAAGATCTGTTACTAAATGGCATAACTTTGTCCGCTCAATGGACATGCTCAGCATCTGCAGGTTCCAGTTGTAGTTCGCCTTCTGGTGGGAGTGTAGGGGACAGTTCGGTTTCCTTAACCGCGGATATACTTAATGGTGGAATTATCACCGTTAATGTACCAGTACAGTTTTCTGCAAATATGGGCGATTATTAGTCTGTCTTTGAGACAACAATTGAGGCTATCATTAGTTCCAGCACTTATGGTTCCACCCAATTAGTATTGTTGCCCTTCTAGAGTAACTATTTCACAATAGCGGCCCCTTGTTTCAGGGGATAGGATTGTAGGGTCCTGTTACATACAGGGCCTTTTCTATTTAAGGCTTAAAAAAAAATAAAAAATCGTAGTTTTTGAACCAATGCCTGCTATATATAAGTATCTATTGCATGGAAAATCGTAGAGAGCTCGCTAATGCCATTCGCGCATTGAGTATGGATGCGGTGCAGAAGGCAAAGTCAGGTCATCCAGGAATGCCTATGGGTATGGCCGATATTGCAGAGGTGCTATGGAATGATTATCTGAAGCACAATCCTAAAAATCCCCACTGGCCTGACCGAGATCGTTTTGTGCTCTCCAATGGTCACGGATCAATGTTGTTGTACTCCTTACTGCACTTAACAGGGTATGACCTCTCGATTGAGGAGATCAAAAATTTTCGCCAACTCCATTCCAAGACTCCGGGACATCCAGAGTATGGGGATACACCGGGTGTCGAAACCACTACTGGGCCACTAGGACAAGGACTTAGTAATTCGGTGGGTATGGCTTTGGCTGAAAAAATACTCGCGGCAACTTTTAATAAAAATGACTTAGACATAGTTGATCATTACACCTATGTGTTTGCAGGCGATGGCTGTTTAATGGAAGGCATCTCACATGAAGTGTGTTCATTAGCTGGGACTCTAGGTCTTGGAAAACTCATCGTGTTCTATGATGACAACGGGATTTCCATTGATGGCGAAGTAGAAGGCTGGTTTACGGATGATACACCTATGCGATTTCGTGCTTATGGTTGGCATGTAATTGAAGATGTGGATGGCCATGATGCGATTCAAGTTAAGAATGCCATTGAAACTGCAAGGAGTGAAACTACAAAGCCGACATTAATTTGTTGTAAAACCATCATTGGTTGGGGTGCGCCTAACATGCAAGGAACGGCTTCTACCCATGGTGCACCACTCGGAGATGATGAAGTACAGTTAGCACGTCAAACGCTAGTATGGAAATACGAACCCTTTACAGTTCCAAGCCATATATATAATGAGTGGAATGCCAATGAAAAAGGGGCTCATCAAGAAGCCAAGTGGAAAGAAAAATTTAATCAGTATCAAAAAAAGTATCCAGATTTAGCGGATGAATTTCTAAGACGTATACAAGGAAAACTTCCCGCAACTTGGAATAAAGAATCACTGAAGGTAATTCAAACTGCCGTCGAAGAAAAAAAGTCAGTTGCAACTCGTAAGGCCTCAGAGCTTGCGTTAGATGGTTATGCCAAAATGCTGCCGGAGTTAATTGGCGGTTCTGCGGATTTAACCGGCTCAAATAATACTTGGTGGTCGGGTTCCAAAAAAATTAGCGCTAAAGATAGTAGCGGCAATTACATTTATTATGGCGTTCGCGAATTTGGTATGTCGGCAATCAATTCTGGTATTGCCTTGCATGGTGGCTTTATTCCATATGGAGCAACATTCTTAATTTTCTCAGAATATGCACGTAACTCTTTGCGTATGGCCGCGCTCATGGGAGTCCGCAACATTTTTATTTATACACATGATTCAATCGGTTTAGGAGAAGATGGTCCTACGCATCAAGCCGTCGAACAATTGGCGACGCTTAGATATATCCCTAATATGTCGGTATGGCGAACTGCGGATACAGTTGAATCAGCGATAGCATGGAAACACGCAATAGAGCGTACATCTGGCCCAACCTGTTTGGTATTTTCACGTCAGAACTTACCTTTCATAGAACGGAATGCTGAGCAAGTAACATTGATCGCTAAGGGTGGTTATGTGTTACATGATTGCCTTAAATCGCCTCAACTCATTCTTATTGCAACAGGTTCAGAAGTTAATATCGCACTCAAGGCCACACAACAACTGAACCAACAAGACAAACAAGTGCGCTTAGTTTCAATGCCTAGTACAGACGTGTTTGATGCACAGGATGAAGCCTATAAAGAATCGGTTTTACCTAGTAATGTTACTAAGAGACTTGCAGTGGAGGCCGGAGTCCCAGATTACTGGTCAAAATATGTCGGTTTGGAAGGAGGTACAATTGGCATCGCTAGATTTGGTGCATCCGCACCAGGTAATGTTGTCATGCAACATTTTGGTTTTAGTGTAGAGAATATCGTTACGCGAGCTTTAGAAATTCTTGATTAATTAAACATTTTATAAAAGATAAAAGTACGGAGAAGGTAATGGCTATAAAAATTGCAATTAATGGTTATGGAAGAATTGGAAGAAATATTATGCGCGCCATTTATGAATCAGGTCGTAATGAGGAATTCCAGGTGGTTGCGATTAATGATTTAGGTGATGCAAACACCAACGCGCACTTGACTCGATACGATACGGCACACGGCAGATTTAATGGTACTATTAAAGTGGATGGTGATCATATAGTCATTAACGGTGATCGCATTCAAGTTTGTGCAGAGCGTGATCCAAGCAAACTTCCTTGGGGTGAATTAGGTGTTGATGTTGTCCATGAGAGCACAGGTTTTTTTGCCAACAAAGAGAAGGCTTCAGGGCATTTAACAGCAGGCGCAAAAAAAGTAATTATTTCTGCACCTGGTGGAAGTGATGTGGATGCAACTATAGTTTACGGAGTAAACCACGATGTACTAAAAGCAAGTGACACAGTAATTTCAAATGCATCTTGTACAACAAATTGTTTAGCACCTTTAGTTAAACCGCTGCATGATAAAATTGGAGTAGAAAACGGTATCATGACAACCATACATTCATACACCAATGATCAAGTTTTGACGGATGTTTATCATAGTGACTTAAGACGTGCGCGTTCGGCTACAATGTCAATGATTCCTACCAAGACAGGAGCAGCTTCCGCAGTAGGTCTAGTTATGCCAGAGTTAAATGGTAAGTTAGATGGTTTTGCGATTCGAGTCCCTACTATTAACGTTTCATTGGTTGACCTCACTTTTCTAGCATCACGCGATACAAGTGTGGAAGAAGTTAATTCAGTAATGAAAGATGCCGCTGATGGCTATGTTCTTGATTATGTGGATGAACCTTTAGTATCCGTGGATTTCAATCATGACCCTCATTCATCTAATTTTGACGCGTCTCTTACTAAGGTAATAGGTGGCCGCACTGTAAAGGTGTGTTCTTGGTACGACAACGAGTGGGGTTTCTCCAATCGCATGTTAGACACCACGATTGCTTTAATGAATGCAAAATAACTAAAAGGTAATCTATCATTTTAGATTTTCACGCTTTTGATGGAACGACCATAACGCCATGTCAATTTTGAGCATGGCTGATCTTAATCTCAAGAATCAACGTGTGTTGATTCGTGAAGATCTTAATGTGCCGGTAAAAAATGGTCATGTGACAAGTGCCAAACGTATTGAGGCAGCATTACCGACAATCCGATTTGCTATTGAAAAAAATGCAAAAGTTATTTTGTTATCACACCTTGGCAGACCAAAAGAGGGTGAATACGATGAAGAGCAATCATTGTTACCCATTGCAAATTATTTTAGAGAGAAATGTGGTCTCAATGTACGACTCGAAAAGAATTGGCTTGATGGATTTGATGTTGACGTGGGTGAGGTAGTGTTATGTGAAAATGTACGCTTTCAGGTGGGTGAAAAAAGTAATGACGACAAACTTGCCAAACAAATAGCAAGTTTATGTGATGTTTATGTAATGGACGCATTTGGAACTGCACATCGCGCACAAGCTTCTACGCATGGTGTTGCCAAGTATGCACCTATTGCGTGTGCTGGACCGCTATTAAAGAAAGAACTGGATTCGTTAGAAAAAGCGTTAACCGACCCAGCTAGACCGATGGTCGCGATCGTTGGAGGTGCTAAGGTTTCTACAAAATTAAAACTCTTAGAGTCATTGCTAGATAAAGTAGATCAATTAATCGTTGGTGGGGGTATTGCAAATACTTTTTTAGCCGCAGCAGGGAAACCGGTTGGGAAATCTCTTTATGAGAAAGATTTATTAAGCATTGCCAAAGAATTACTTGCAAAAGCGGAAAGTTTAAAAACAGAAATACCATTGCCTACAGATGTCGTATGTGCCACAGAATTCTCCGATACTGCAAAAGCAACAACTAAGGTAGTCGAAGAAGTGAAAGATGAAGATATGATTTTGGACTTTGGGCCGCAGTCATCACAAAAACTGGCATCGTTCATGAGTGATGCTGGCACCATAGTTTGGAATGGACCGGTAGGTGTGTTTGAGTTTGAGGCCTTTTCACATGGCACAGAGGTTATGGCAAGAGCAATTGCAAACAGTAATGCATTTTCAATTGCCGGGGGCGGAGATACTTTGGCTGCAGTAGATAAATTTGGCTTGGAAAATCAAATCTCCTATATCTCAACTGGTGGCGGTGCATTTCTTGAATATTTAGAAGGAAGACCTCTTCCGGCAGTCGAAATATTAAAAGAAAGGGCATTGGCTTAGCATGATCGTATTGCCCGCTGTTGAGATTTTAGAACAAAGAGCTAAGGGCTAGCGCATAATGCCTCTTCCGGCAGTCGAAATATTAAAAGAAAGGGCATTGGCCTAGCATGATCGTATTGTCCGCTGATGAGATTTTAGAACAAAGAGCTAAGGGTTAACATGAAATGCCTCTTTACAGCAGTTGAAATAGTAAAAGAGAGGGCAAAATAAAAGTAGGTTAGTAATGTTAACTAAAAATTTCAATTTAAGATTTAAGGCGCTGAAATAGTATGGCCATCCTCACGGAAATTCGCTATAGAAAAGTGATATTACGGCATACAAAAATTATTGCTACATTGGGTCCAGCTACTGACAGCGAGCAAGTTTTAGGTAGGCTCATTGATGCGGGTATTGATTTGGTACGTCTTAACTTTTCGCATGGATCACATGAAGAAAATGTTTGGCGAATAAAAACACTACGTAAGCTCAGTAAAGAAAAAAATCATGAAGTTGGAGTGTTGGGGGACTTGCAGGGCGCAAAAATTAGAATTGGCATATTTAAAGACAAAGTTATCCAGTTAAAAGTGGGTGAACAATTTTGTATTGATACAAATATGCCTATAGATCAAGGGGATCAAGCAAAAGTTGGAACGACTTATAAAGGCTTGGCAAATGATGTTGGAAAAGGAGATACACTACTCATTGATGATGGGCGAATTATATTAAGTGTTATCAGTGTCGAGCAAGGAAAGATAAATTGCGAAGTTATTATGGGTGGTGAGTTAACCAGTAATAAAGGCATCAACCGTCAAGGTGGGGGGCTAGCAGCACCCGCACTAACCGATAAAGATCGTGAAGATGTAAAAAATGCTGTTAAGTTAGATATAGATTACTTAGCGATTTCATTTCCACGCTCTGCAGAAGACATTAAGTTAGCAAAAAATTTATTTGTAGAGGCGGGTGGTGAGGCGGGTATCGTCGCTAAGATTGAACGTGTTGAAGCCCTAGATGCCATTGATGAAATTTTAGATGAATGTGATGCCATTATGATTGGTCGTGGTGATCTTGGCGTTGAAATTGGTGATGCCGAAGTACCTGGAGTGCAAAAGTCATTAATTGATCGAGCGCATGATAAAAACCGAGTCGCCATAACCGCAACACAAATGATGGAATCCATGACGTATAGTCCTATCCCAACACGTGCCGAAGTATCAGATGTTGCCAATGCTGTATTAGATGGAACCGATGCGGTGATGTTGTCGGGTGAAACCGCAATGGGTAAATATCCCGTTGAAGCGGTTAAGGCTATGAATCGCACATGTTTGGCGTCAGAGCGGCGGTCCTATAAAACAATGTCTGACCATCGTATGTACGCCCGATTTGGGAGAGTGGATGAGGCCATAGCCATGTCAGCAATGTATACCGCCAATCATTTAGACGTTGCAGCTATTGCAGCCTTGACAGAATCTGGGTCTACAGCCTTATGGATGTCTCGCATAAGCTCTGCGATTCCTATTTATGCACTTACTCGACACATGAAAACCTTACGTAGAGTAACGTTATACAAAGGCGTCTATCCCGCAAGCTTAGAATTACTAGGCCGAACTCATGCAAAAGTCAATAAAGACGCCATTGACTTATTACTTCATTGCAATGCAGTGCATGAAAATGATTTAGTCATCATTACAAAAGGCGACTTGATGGGTGTGGATGGCGGTACCAATGCATTGAAAATTGTTCGAGTAGGACACTTAATTGAACCAGACTAACTTGATAAAATTATTAGAAATTCAAAAACCATTATTTATTTCCGTAATAAACACTTGGCCCCAGGAGAACACATATGAAGACAGAAGAGCTAAATAAAATCGCAAACGCAATGGTGGCGCCCGGACGAGGCATTTTGGCTATGGATGAAAGCCACCCCACATGCAACAAACGCTTTGAAAAATTAGGTATACCAACCACTAAAGAAATGCGACAAGCCTATCGCGATATGTTGGTGACTGCGCCTGGCTTATCTGACTACATCAGTGGCGCAATTTTATTTGATGAAACAATTCGTCAAAAAACTCTGGACGGCACACCCTTTGTGGATTATTTAAGTAAGAATGGGATCATCTCAGGAATTAAAGTGGATGCAGGAGCCAAACCGTTGGCAGGTCATGAGAGTGAAAAAGTCACCGAAGGTTTAGACGGTTTGCGTGAAAGACTTGCAGAATATTATGAATTAGGTGCACGTTTTTCAAAATGGCGTGCAGTAATTACCATAGGTGAGCATATCCCTAGCTGGGCATGTATCGAAGCCAATGCGCATGCGTTGGCCCGCTACGCCCATTTAAGTCAAGAGGCTGGAATAGTTCCTATTGTGGAACCTGAAGTACTCATGGATGGTGACCATTCCATTGAACGCTGCTATGAAGTTACAGAGCTAACGCAAAGGATTGTGTTTCACCAACTTAAAAATCAAGGCGTGTTACTTCAAGGCATGGTGCTCAAACCTAGCATGGTCATATCTGGCGTTTCGGCAAAAAATCGTGCCGATACAAATACCGTTGCTGAACAAACTATACGTTGTTTAATGAACACAGTACCTGCAGCAGTACCTGGTATTGCATTTTTATCAGGTGGGCAAAGTGATGAAGAAGCAAGTGCACATCTTAATGCAATGAACTCATTAGGTATTCAGTTACCATGGGCTTTAACGTTTTCTTACGGACGTGCACTACAACAAACTGCCATGCAAACTTGGAATGGCGATAGCGCAAATGTGAACAAAGCGCAACAAGCGTTGCTGTGGCGTGCTAGATGTAATGGTTCGGCAGCGTTAGGAAAATATAGTGATGCCATGGAAAAACAAGCTGCATAATGGTTGTTTATATTTATTTTTAAAACGGGAGAGTGAAGTTGTAATTCATAGTTACTAGTAATTGCAGCAGATCTTTCCCGGATACTCTTTTGCTCTTATATTAGTTCAAGAGCACTCGCCGATTAAAATTTATCCAATATCAGGATTTTTTGGTACAAGTTAATGCATTTGCTAAGGCGGTGGTGCACTAGGCACCCGTTCTGTATAAATCGATATTAGTGCATTTGCATCACAAATTCTTTATAGTTGCATGTAAACAATAAGTCAGGGCAAGCAAATTTGCCCAATTAATAAGAATCACAAATAAATCCGCAAATTTTAGAAATCATTCAAGTTAAGGAGTGCTGTCATGAAAATGATTACAGCCATTATTAAGCCGTTTAAGCTCGATGACGTTAGAGAGGCTTTATCCGAGATAGGGATACAGGGTCTAACCGTAAGCGAAGTTAAGGGGTTTGGACGTCAAAAAGGCCACACCGAGCTCTATCGTGGGGCCGAATATGTCGTCGATTTTTTGCCAAAAATAAAAATGGAAATTGGGGTACCAGATGATCGTGTTGAAGCAGTGATTGAAACAATTACTAAGACAGCTAACACTGGAAAAATTGGCGATGGAAAGATTTTTGTCACTAATGTTGAACAAGTAACACGTATTCGTACCGGTGAAACGGGCCAAGATGCATTATAAAAATAAGAAGGAAATGAATATGGATATCAACATTAAAAATATAAAGCACAATATTTGGGTAATTGCATTACTAATTTATGCGCTTCCATGTTTTGCATTTGCAGAAGACGGATTAGATACAGGTGATACGGCTTGGTTGCTTATCTCGACCGCATTGGTGTTGTTTATGACAATTCCTGGATTATCTCTATTTTATGCGGGTTTAGTGCGCAGTAAAAATGTGCTGTCAGTATTTATGCAATGTTTTTCGATTACTTGCTTGGTTTCAATTTTATGGTTGGTATTTGGTTACAGTCTTGCGTTTAGTGATGGCGGCACCATTAACAATTGGCTAGGAGATTTTTCAAATGCGTTTTTAGCGAACGTTACACGGCAATCAACGATTGGAACAATTCCTGAGTCTGTGTTCGTCATGTTTCAGTTGACATTTGCCATTATTACGCCTGCGCTTATTGTTGGCGGGTTTGCAGAACGTATGAAATTTTCCGCTATGCTGTGGTTTACAGCTTTGTGGCTACTCGTTGTGTATTTACCTGTGTGTCATTGGGTATGGGGCGGTGGTTGGTTAGGTGAAAAAGGTGTGCTGGATTTTGCTGGCGGATTAGTTGTGCATTTAACTGCAGGCGCTGGTGCAATCGTCGCTGCAATGGTGTTAGGAAGTAGAAAAGGTTTTCCTCGAACTGCCATGCCGCCACATAATTTAAGCTTATCGGTAGCGGGTGCTGGAATGTTATGGGTGGGCTGGTTTGGATTTAATGCAGGCAGTGCAGCTGCAGCAAATTATGATGCAGGGATGGCCATGTTGGTAACACATATCAGTGCTGCAACAGCGTCTTTAGTATGGATGTTTGCTGAATGGATTAAATACGGTAAACCCAGTGTATTAGGGATTGTCACGGGTATGGTTGCTGGTCTGGGAACTATCACTCCGGCATCCGGATTTGTTGGCCCAATGGGTGCTTTAATTATTGGTGCTGCCGCCGGAATCATTTGTTTTACCGCAACGAACTTCATTAAACGGGTACTTCATATTGATGATTCATTGGACGTTTTTCCCGTACACGGTGTCGGTGGTATGTTAGGGACATTTCTAGCAGGAATATTGATTGCAGAACAATTTGGTGGTGTAGGTTTGTCAGAAGGTACTACGATAGGTGCGCAAGTTTGGATACAAGTTCAGGGCATACTTGCAGTGCTTATTTGGACAGTTGTCGCGACCTTTATTATTTTGCAAGTCGTAAAAGTAATTGTTGGTTTGCGTGTGAATGAGCAAGAAGAGACTCAAGGTTTGGATATTACCCAGCATGAAGAAAGTGGATATAATATGTGAACATCAAACGGAAATTTAAAAAAGGGGCTTCAAGCCCCTTTTTTTATTTCATGAGTAAGAAGTGTTTGAATTATAGATTGTGATTTACTTGGATCATTTTTAAGTATTTCATTGTATGAAATTGAAAAAGTTGAAACACTGAGAAGCGTTTTTAAATCCTCAAGGTTATTCATCGATTCATCTTTGCGCTTTTCTTTCTGGTTAAGGATTACAGCGCTTAATGATAATCCTTGATTATCAATAGCTTCAGCAGTTAACAAGATATGATTAATACATCCGAGCTGATCGTTAGCCACTAATAAAACGGGTAAATTTAATTTTTTTGCAAGGTCTGCGTTGTTTCCATCTTCACACAAAGGGGAATAAAAACCTCCGGCCCCTTCAACAACTAAAAAATCATCGTCTGTTAGATTCGTTGTGCATGCGTTCACGACTTCATTTAGAAATATTGGTTGATTTATCAAACGAGCAGCACGTTGTGGAGAAATTGCCGGTTCAAATCGAAATGGGCAGACCTCAGCAAGAGGAAATTTTTGATTAGCGGCTTCATAGTAGCGAAGCGCATCTTCAGGTTCTAATTCAATGCCCACTCGTGTGCAACCAGATTCAATTGGTTTTCTTGGCACGGCATTAATATTATTGCCATATAGTAGAGTAATAATTTGTGTACCGATGTAGGTCTTACCAACATCGGTATCGGTGCCTGTTATAAATAGGCCTTTTCTTTGTACAACTTTTTTCATTCTTCAAAAACAATAAGTTATGAATTAATTTGACAAACATACCGACTGGTATGTATAACATACCAGTCGGTATGTACCCATAAATTCTAATAACTACAATATATGCAATCAGCATCTGCTAGCGTTTCACAGGACTCTGCAACACGGCAAATAATTTTACACGCTGCTTATGAAGAGATTCATGCGTGTGGCTTTCAAGCAGCTAGTATCAGCAAAATTTTATCTTCAACAAACGTTACTAAAGGGGCTTTATACCACTATTTCTCTACTAAGTTAGAGCTTGGCCATGCAGTGGTGGATGAACTACTGGCAGAGGAAATACGCAACCAATGGGTTGAACCCTTATTAAAAGATGATGACCCAATTTCTACGTTTAAAAAAATCATTGTGCAGGCTGGACAAGTAATCACGGAGCAAGATATTCAATGTGGTTGTCCATTAAATAATCTTGCACAAGAAATGGCACCAATTGATGAAGGATTTCGATCACGCATAGAAGATATTTACAAAATGTGGCGCAAAGGAATTGAACAAGCTCTTGAGAGAGGTCAAAAAAATGGTTTTGTAAAAAAAGACATCAATACTAAAAGCGTTGCTACTATGATTGTTGCGAGTTTAGAAGGTTGCATGGGTCTAGCCAAAAATGCACAAAGTAAAAAAGTTTTACACCAATGTGGTCAAAGCATTATGGATTATCTAGATAGTTTAAGAGCCTAGGATACAAGTATGATTGGTAAATATTCAGATTGGATAATTCGTTGGCGATTTCTATTCGTAATCGCAAGCTTAGTTATTGCGTTTATGCTTGGTGCTGGTGGAAAAAATTTAGTTTTCACCAATGACTATCGTTACTTTTTCAGTGAGGACAATCCACAATTGCTTGAATTTGAAGCACTGCAAGATACGTATACAAAAAATGACAACGTGTACATCATGCTAGAACCACAGGATGGTGTGGTATTTAACAAAGAGTATCTGGCTGCTTTAAAAGAACTAACCGAACAATCATGGCAAGTCCCATATTCAATTCGAGTCGATTCGATTACTAATTTTCAACATACTTATGCAGAAGGAGATGATTTAGTTGTTATCGATTTGGTGGACGATGTAGAAAGTCTAACCTCACAAGACCTCAACTACATTAAAGATATTGCACTCACCGAGCCGTTATTGGTAAATCGCCTAGTATCAAAATCTGCAACCGCTGCAGGTGTAAATATTACAATCGAGCTGCCTGGGAAAAACCAAATCACCGAAGGGCCAGAAGTCGTCTCATTTACCAGGGATATGATTGAAAAGTTTGAAGAATCATATCCAAACATAAAGGTTTATACCACTGGTATTGTGATGATGAATAACGCATTCCCTGAAGCAAGTCAAAATGACATAAAGCATTTAATACCCTTTGCATTTGCAGCGATTGTTATCGGCTTGCTTTTGTTCTTGCGTAGTTTCACCGGTACGTTTTCAACATTGCTAGTTATTATCTTTTCAATATTAATGGGTATGGGTACAGCAGGGTGGTTAGGATATAAATTGACGCCACCGTCCGCTTCAGCGCCGACGATGATACTAACCTTGGCAGTAGCCGATTGTGTGCATTACCTTACAACTTTTCTAAATGCAATGCGGACAGGGATGGACAAATTTTCTGCTGTAAAAGAATCTTTGCGCATTAATTTTCATCCAATCTTTTTGACATCTCTGACGACTGTAGTTGGATTTTTGAGTTTGAACTTTAGTGATGTGCCACCGTTTCGTGATCTTGGCAATATCACTGCCATGGGTGTGAGCTACGCATTTGTATTATCTGTTTTGTTCTTGCCAGCCTTAACCGCGATTTTGCCATTTAAAGTGCGAGAGCGAGTGGATAAAAAAACACAACTCATGCAGAGGCTTGCCGAATTTGTGATTACTAATCGTCGAACATTATTGTGGTCAGTAGGGTTAATTATTGCTGGATCGATTGCATTTATCCCGCGCAATGAAATCAATGATAAGTTTGTAGAGTATTTTGATGAATCCATTGAATTTCGTCGGCATACCGATTATGTAGCCGATAAAGTTACCGGTTTATATACTATTCAGTTTTCTTTAGAGACGAATGATTCTGGTGGTATTAGTGAGCCGCAGTTTTTAGAAAAAATGGATAACTTCACCTCTTGGTTGCGTGAACAGCCAGAAGTGATGCACGTCAATACTGTCTCTGATACGTTCAAACGCTTAAATAAAAACATGCATGGGGATAATGAAAAGCTTTATACCTTACCGGAAAATCGGGAGCTTGCTGCACAATATTTACTGCTATATGAAATGTCCTTACCTTATGGTTTGGATCTTAATGATCAAATTAATGTCGATAAATCTTCGACACGTATTTCAACAACGTTAAAAACACTTACCACGAGGCAAATGCTGGCTTTTGAAGATAGAGCTAGGGGTTGGTTGAGACAAAATGCAAATGATGTAGATGTAGTTGTGTCTAGTCCAGCAGTTATTTTTTCGCATCTCGCGATGCGCAATATTGATAGCATGATTGTGGGAACTTTGGTTGCTTTAGTCATTATTTCACTGATTTTAATTTTTGCACTTCGTTCTCTAAAGCTGGGGCTCATAAGTTTAATTCCTAACTTAACCCCGATCGGTGTTGCTTTTGGAGTGTGGGCAGCTTTCGTTAGTGAAATTGGCTTGGCACTATCCGTTGTTGCTGGAATGACATTGGGAATCGTTGTGGATGACACCGTGCATTTTTTAAGTAAATACTTAAGAGCTAAACGCGAAAAAAATCTATCCGCAACAGATGCGGTGCGTTACGCATTTTCAAATGTTGGTACGGCACTTTTAGTGACAACAATAGTCCTGGCGGCAGGTTTCTTAGTGTTAGCCATGTCTGCATTTGAACTTAATTCAGCCATGGGATTGCTAACAGCGATTACGATTTGCATTGCACTTGTCATTGACTTCTTATTTTTGCCACCATTATTGATTGCCCTTGAGGAGGGCCGTGATGAAAAAGATATCGTTCCTGATTTGGCTTCTGCTGGTTAGCGCTAGCCTGTTAGCAGAAACACCCGAAGAAAAGGGTATGACTATCGCGGTTGCCGCGGATAAGCGAGACACTGGTTTTATCGATCAAGTCGCTGACATGATTATGATTTTGCGTAATCGCAAAGGTCAAGAAAGTACACGTTATATACGCACGCGCACGTTAGAGGTCGAAGGTGATGGCGACAAGTTTTTATCCATCTTTGATAAACCTGCAGATGTAAAAAATACCGCCATGCTTACTTATAGTCATGGTCTGAAGCCTGATGATCAATGGCTTTATTTGCCTGCACTCAAGCGTGTTAAGCGCATTAACTCACGCAATAAATCAGGGCCTTTTATGGGTAGTGAATTCGCTTTTGAAGATTTAGGCTCACAAGAAGTTGAAAAATACTCATATAAATATTTGCGTGATGAACCCTGTGGCGAATGGGAATGTTATGTCATTGAGCGTTATCCCGAATATGAATATTCGGGTTACACGCGTCAAGTTGGTTGGATCGATAAGGCAGAGTACCGCACAGTAAAAGTAGAGTTTTATGACCGCAAAGATGCTTTGTTAAAAACGCTTACTTACTCGGGTTATCAAGAATATCTAGATTATTATTGGCGTCCTAATGAAATGTTTATGCAGAATCATCAAACTGGGAAAAGCACTTTACTCAAATGGTCCAATTACCAATTTAAAACAGCCGTAGCAGATCGCGATTTTAATCCGAATGCGTTACCTAGATTGCGTTAAAAAGCCAAATTATATATGAATACATTTAATAAGAATGTTTCTTATAGATGTTTAATTCTGGTTATCTTGTTGTGCGAGGCCATACCTTTTTCACTTGATGCACAAGAAAGTGCGAGTTCATGGTCCGGCAATATGGCAGTGCAAGGGCGTGATTTTTGGCTGAGTCCACAATTTGAAGGTCAGCGATATGCTGATGTGTCGTTATCATCTGAGCCGGAGTTCTATAAAGAATGGAACAATGGCTTACGTGCAATCACCTTTACACCCTTTGTACGCCTTGATTCAACAGACCCACAGCGCACTCATTTTGATATTCGTGAAGCACATTATTTGTTTGTTAAGGAAGACTGGGAGTGGCGCATTGGTTTAGCCAGAGTATTTTGGGGGGTTACCGAGTCACGGCACTTGGTTGACATCATTAACCAAACCGATTTAGTCGAAGGCATAGATGCGGAAGAAAAGTTAGGTCAACCCATGATTGAAACCACCTGGTTACAAGACTGGGGTGCATTGCAATTTTTTATATTGCCAGGATTTCGCGAGAGAACATTTCCAGGACGTAAGGGGCGTTTACGAACACCTTTGGTAGTGGATACAGATGATCCGGAATTCGAATCGGGTGCAGAGGAATATCATGTTGATTGGGCGTTGCGCTTGAAAACACGGTTTGGCCCAGTAGACATAGGGCTGTCGTATTTTGATGGTACATCACGCAATCCAATATTAATACCAAAGCTAGACTCAGATGGAGGATTAAGACTTACACCGTTCTATACTCAAATTGAGCGAGCGGGCCTCGATTTGCAGGCCATTATTGGCAATTGGACTTGGAAACTAGAATCAATTTACCAATCAGAACTTGGTCGTGATTTTACTGCTGCAGTTGGCGGCTTTGAGTATACGTTTTATGGTGTGATGGAAAGCGTAGCAGACATTGGGTTGCTTGCTGAATATAATTATGATGATGTTCCTGAAAATCAACTAAGTTTATTGCAGGAAAATGCAGTGGGTATTTTTCAGGATGATATCTTTCTAGGTTTACGTTATGTGCTAAATGATGCGCAAAGTACCGAAATTCTTGCGGGAGGTCTTTACGACTTTGAATTCAACAGTCGAAGTTTTCGTATCGAACTGCAACGACGTATAAGTGATAGTTGGCTGTTAGAAGGAGAGCTTCAATTATTTAGCAATGTTGCAGATGAAGATCCTTTGCATATCTTCAGCCAGGATGACTATTTACAACTTAATATGGC
>JBFGJY010000045.1:0-20851 GCA_041576975.1 Gammaproteobacteria bacterium
CGGGTTACTTCATGGTGTCTGGCACTATTGACATTTATATATATTCTCATAGTTGCGTACAGTAAAAATGCATTTCCTATCATCGATAAATTCATTTAACGAAAGCTTGTGACCCACAGCAAGCATTGACACACAGTTGTGTGCGATTTTTGATTTAATTTACTAAAATTCTTATTGAATTTGACAAGATTAATTTAGATCAACTAACGATATGTGCAGCACTGTTTAATTGGGACGTGATAAGAATCTCGTATAAATTTTATTCGACTCAAAAGTCACTATCTAGAATCAAGATATAAAAGGGATAAATATATGAAAAGCCTAGTTCAATTCTAAGACTACTTTCATTTTTTAGTAGTGAAAACCTCACTTCTCTATCCAAGCATTTACAACCAACTATTTAAATTTTGAACATCTAATATATGATTCAAATCAGACGTTCAAATATGGCTGGGATTTGCACGCTGACGATGTAGAAGTAGGCAACCAAGCAATTTAGATCAAATAACCAACGTGATCGCCAAGCTCATTGATTTAAATTAAGTATTATTGCCTGCTGCGTTATAAATTAACTTAAACTAACATCGCCTTCAGCAATATTGCATAATGAATCATGATTGATAATTTTAATTTTCTTCCTATCAGCATCAATAAATTTACGATCTCTGAAATTTGAGATTAATCTGCTTATAGTCTCATCTGCAAGACCTAAGTAGTTGCCAATATCGTAACGACTCATAGTGAGATCAAATTCATCTGCTGAATATCCACGTGCTTTAAATCGATTAGAAAGGTTTATAAAAAATGTTGCTAGTTTCTGTTCTGCATTACGTCTTGCTAATAAAAGCAGCATCGTATGGTCTTTAGTAATTTCGTTACTGATTAGACTTAGTAACTGTTGCTGTAAGCCAGGAATTTTTACACACAAGACATTTAGATCATCTATTGGAAGTTCGCAAATAGTGGATGTATCTAACGCAACGCCTGAGCAACTATGAATTTGATTATCTAGTCCATCTAGACCAAGTAATTCACCAGGAAGATGAAAGCCTAGGATTTGTTCTTCACCATTTTTTGCAGTTGTAAAAATCTTTACTGAACCAGATCTCACTGCAAAGATACAGCCAGATTTTTCTCCTTGATGAAAAATTGTTTCACCCTTACGCACCAGTTTACGTTGTTGAATAATATCATCTAAGGCGTGTAGATCATTGCTGTTTAGGCCTCTAGGCAAGCATAATTCAACCAAAGAGCAGTTTTTGCAGGATGCCTTTAATGATTTAAAATTTATTTTTTGTTCTAGCTGGGCCATTGTCAACTGGTTTAGTCGTTAATTATCATGAATATTAAAAAATTATACTTATACAAAACTTAGTAGGCTCTATTTCAATTAAAAGTCTTAGGCAAGCAGAAAATCGTATTTACCTGCTTTAGATCAGTATAAATAAATATAAATCATCTTCCCGTAATTTCAGCAATTTTTTACTGATACAAGTCAGCATACTTTCTCAATCACCTTGGTAATCTGCTGCACAAGTTATCTGAAGGGTTAAGCATATAACGTTTCTGGGTAAGTGGTTATTCATTATTTTAATTGTGGAATACTGAATAATAACGAAATATTCCAAGTCATTCATATCAAGTTATATCAGGTTAATTTTTGGAGATTAATACTATGGGTCTATTTAAGAAGTCGAAACAACAAGTTAGTGAAACACCAAAGCTTCTATGTCAATCAGGCGATGCTGGATCCTATAAATGCGTTTTCTTGGCGTCATATAGAAAGCTTCCCGTTGATATCGAATGGCAAGAATCATCAGCACTCGATGAGAAAATGTCTGAATCTTTGAATATGTCTGGTCTACAACGTTTCCCATGTATTAAAGATGGCGACTTTACTATCTGCGGAACAAATGCAGTTTTAACCTACTTAAATATCAAAGGGCGCTCGCCCACAATTCATCCTAGAAAAGCAAGGGTGTTGGCAATGCAACAATATTGGATCCAAGTGCTTACAAGTAAATTTGTACCGCTATTAAATGAGTTTTCTACAAACAAAAAAGATATAGCTTCAGTTCTAGAGATTTTTGATAAAAATCTTGAAGATAAAAATTACATTGTGGGTGAATTTTCACTTGCGGATATACATTGGTCTGCTGAATTTAAAGTGCTTGAAAAAGAAGGCCATAGTGACATTATCAGTAGCTGCAAAAATATAACTAACTGGCTAACTAAGATTAAAGCAGAAATTCCTGGTTATGACATCAAGAATGAAGAAGTAGCTGCATAGAATTTTGTAAATTTCTTTAACACAGGTAAACAAATTATGACTGACATATTTGATTTAATGGCAGAAAAGTCTGGTTTTAAAGACGAGTCTAAATATGGATTGTCTGGGGATTTGAAGAAAACCCAGTATGTACTTGAGCTGATCGGTAGCCCAGCTGACCCAGATACATTGAAATGCATCATTACGGCAGCTGAACAAGGTATGGAAATGAATTGTTACAGCATGGTAACTGATGCCGTAAGCAATTTGGATGAATGCATTGCTAAATTTTCACCCTTTTCAATCACACCATGTTTAAAGGAAGCAGATTTTTATGCTTGTGGTAGTGATGCAATTACATCGTTTACCGATGCTAGAGGACTGGGCTATGCGCTCACGCCCCGCAATGCCGCTCTTGCCGCAATGCAAAATTACTGGGTAGATATTGCGGTAACGAATGTTGCACCGCATGTAAATCTCATTGTTAATGAAGTCTTTACTAAGAAATATAGCGAGCCTTCTTATGACTCTGATATGCAGGTAGTTAATGCATGCTGTGAAGACCTTAAGATATTTTTTGATGCTTTGGATCAACAGTTGCAAGAAAATAAATTCATTGTATGTGACAAGTACACGTGGGCAGATCTTCATTGGACAGCTTATGTTCATCTTTGTGAGATTACAGGATGCAACTCGCTGATTGATGAAAGAAAGAATGTTAAAGATTGGTTTAATCGAATAAAAACCAAGAAAAGTCAATGTGGTCAAGATGAAGTCGCATACGATATGTTGCCTAATGCAGATGAGACGCTGCAGGGTCGTCTTAAATCCGTTGTGATTAGTGATTACTAAATACAAAAAATTCAAATAAATACTTCATTTAGACAAGGAAATAACCATGCATAAATTTTTAGTAAACATACGATATTTTTTAACACCGAGCTTAATTTTTCTAGCTTTAGTGGGTCTTGTGATTGGTGGCCCATGGGTCTGGACTGGACTGGGGCTGTTCATAGCATCAATCATTATTGATTATGTAACCAGCGCAATAAAATCCATTCATTGTGAACCTGCAGGTACAGACGATAATGGGGAGTTATATGGAATTGCTGGGTTATTGAAGGCGATGATGTGGGTGCAATATCCGGTATTTATCATGCTTCAGCTCGCGCTGGTATGGCGAGTGTATGAATATGTAACCGGAGTTCCTTTTGGACCGTCTGAGATATTGGGCGTTACCATAAATCATGGTGTTACTGGTTGGCAGTTATTCGGGGCAACTGTATCTGCAGGAATATATTTGGGTCTTGGCATTATGTTTGGGCATGAGCTTGCGCATACAAAAGGGCCTACCTTTGTGTTAGCGCGCTGGATGATGGCGTTGAGTGGAATTGCGCATTTTTGTTATGCCCATGTCTACAATCATCACTTGGAATTGGGTTGTGAAGATGATCCGGCAACCTCTCCAAGAGGCCGAAGTATTTATGCGCACTACTTGTTTTCACATTTTGGCCAATCACGATTTTTGTATGTGATGGAAAAGCAACGCTTAAGTAGATTGGGCGTGCCTTTTATCTCATGGCAAAACCGTTGGATACGTGGCTATGCAATGAGTCTTCCAAGCATTTTCTTATTTTGGTTTGCAGGTGGTTGGATAGGTTTAGCAGTAATGGTTGGAGCTTGGGTAATCTCAGCATTTGAATTAGAGGTGCTTAATTATCTAGAGCATTACGGCTTAATTCGTGAGAAAGGTCAGCCCATTGATTATCGACACTCTTGGGATGTTGGTGATTCTCCTTTTACACAGTGGGGGTTCATTGAAATTGGTCGCCAGGCCGACCACCATGACCGTGGCGAAACTCATTTTTGGGAGTTAGAAGATTGTGGTGCACCGGATACACACTACGGTTATTACGCCATGTTTGCACTACTCCTTGTACCACCTCTTTGGGAGGCCTTTATTAAACCTCGCCTTGCAGAATGGGATGAAAAACGAGCCAGCGAAGGCGAACGCAAAATTGCAGCCAAGATGAATTACAACGCAGGATGGCATGACATGCCACTATGCGAAAAACCATAACATATAGATTTTACTTGATTGATAATGTGAGGAAATATTAATGAAAACTCAACTTGCTTTACTTGCGATTGCCTTATTTACGGCGGTGGTTGGTTATGTTCTCTATACGCTAGGCGTTGGCGATCACCACTTTGAGCCACTTTGGGCGCTTGGCACTTCAATAATTTTCTTAATTGTGTTGCTTATCGATGTCTGGATGTTTTTTGCGATTGCAGGCGAAGAAGCATACAGATGGAAAATCTAATATATATAATTTTAATTAAGTAATGATAAAAAATTGATTTAAGACTTGAATCTACTAGAGTTTAGATTTAATGAGCACTGCAATTCCACGTGTTGGTGGTTCGATTTTTTGTGGAAAACTCTAATGCATAGTTAAAATTGATTATAAGAGATTTGTATGCACTTAAATTCTGATCTAGAAAATCGCGGAATATACGAAGTGTAATATTATTAGTAGAAAACGATATCAGACTTATTTAGAAACTTGTGTAATAAATAGTTCAAATATTGTTGATATGCAATTATTAGAATTAAATAAAATCTTATAACCTTTCCGCAAAGTAGAATGGCAGCTATAAGAAGAAATCAATAATAGGCTACCCTCATTTGTTACGATACGAATTGAATCAGAATCATTATGCGTAAAGCATTCCCATTGCTTTTAATGGCGCGCCTGCTGTTTCAGCCCAAAGCCGTATTCAATGAATTGGCTGAATTACAACCGTCTCCAGTCTCGGTGTTTTTTAAAGTTGCTCTCTGGTTCGGTATCTTGCCACCAATTTTTGCTTATCTTGGCACCTCGAAATTTGGTTGGCGTCTAGGCGCCATCGAGCCATTGTTTCTACAAAAAGAAATACTCTTCGGCATCAGCTTCGCATACTTTTGTGCGTTGCTATTTGGCTTTATAAGCGCAGCGATTGTGTCGCGGTGGATGGCAACAACATACGGAGCTCGACACTCACTCGGCATTCATTTTGCCATGATTACTATCGTCGGTGCGCCGCTTGCGGTGGGCAGTATCATTCATCTATATCCAGATCTCTTCATAAATATTCTTGTATTGGTACCAGCTCTGATCTGGAGTATGTACCTACTTTACCGCGGTTTACCTGTCGTTTTGCACACAACACCTGAACGCGGCATGTTAATGGCATCCTCACTGATCGGATATTTTCTAGTAGCCCTCGTTAGTCTGTTAGGTATCACTGTGGTGCTATGGAGCCATGGGATTGGCCCCTCTATGGGAGTCTAAACTTGTCAGACACCAGCAACAATTCATCCACGGAAATCTATAACGATCGTGTTGTGACAACGCTTGTAATGTTTTCAATTTTTTGGGCCGTGCTCGGGATGCTGGCCGGAGTTTACGTTGCTGCGGAACTCGTATGGCCAACACTCAGTTTCGAACAGTCCTGGTTATCGTTTGGTAGGCTGCGAACGTTTCATACAAATGTTGTGATTTTTGGTTTTGGTGTCTCGGCGCTAATGGGCACAGCTTATTACAGTGTACAACGTACCAGCCATGTGCCGCTTTACGCCTCGAGTCTCGCGTGGTTCACCTGCTGGGCCTGGCAAATCGCAATACTTCTTGGCGGACTGTCATTGCTTGCTGGTTTCAATTCGTCCAAGGAATATGCAGAACTTGAATGGCCTTTTGATATTGCAATAACGCTGGTCTGGGTTTGTTTTGCAATTGTTTTCTTCGGCACGATTGCGAAGCGGCGCATAAAAGAGATTTACATATCGAACTGGTTTTATGGCGGGTTAATTATCGTGATTGCGATATTGCACATTGTCAATAATCTCGCAATACCGGTCACCTTGACAAAATCATACTCATTATATGCCGGTGCGCAGGACGCGATCGTTCAATGGTGGTATGGCCACAATGCAGTTGGCTTTTTGTTAACAGGTGGTTTCCTGGGAATGATGTATTACTTTCTACCTAAGCAGGCCGAGCGTCCAATCTGGAGCTACAAACTTTCGATTGTTGCGTTCTGGGCATTTACATATAGCTACATCTGGGCTGGGCCACATCATTTACATTACAACGCAATCCCCGAGTGGGTACAGAACCTAGGCATGGTGATGAGTCTCGTATTGCTTGCTCCATCTTGGGCATCGATGATCAATGGAATCATGACAGTTAGCACTGCGTGGCAAAAACTACGTTCAGATCCGGCATTAAAGTTTATCGTACTTGCGCTCGCATTTTATGGGCTTGCTACATTCGAAGGTCCAATGATGGCTATTAAGAGTGTCAATGTTATTAGCCACTTCACAGACTGGACGATTGGCCATGTGCATTCCGGAGCACTTGGTTGGAATGCACTGATTACCTTCGGAACATTCTATTTTCTTGTACCTCGTCTTGTTGGCACGGAACTTTATAGTGTAAGGCTAGCTAATGTGCATTTTTGGCTAGCATTGGCAGGTACGATGCTTTATGTGCTGGCAATGTGGGGCGCGGGCGTCTCGCAAGGTGTGTTGTGGCTCAGCCTTGATCAGCTAGGCGAGCTTCGCTACAGCTTCACGGACATTATGGCCGCGATGAACCCTTACTATTTACTACGTTTCGTTGCTGGATTCATATTCCTCTTAGGCGCCATGCTAATGGCATACAATTTTTTGAAAACTATTGCTGGCCGCCGCACGATTGCAGTAAGACCACCCGTTGTGTTGGAGGCTATGGCATGAACGGCCTTGGGTTACATAAACTCCTTGAAAAAAATATAGGCCTACTCATTTTTGGAATTCTTTTCGTCTCGGCAATCGGTGGTCTGGTTCAGGTACTTCCGAGCTTGTTTCAAGAGTCGCTTAAAACCCCAAGCACTAACACTCGTGTTTACAAACCGCTTGAATTAGTCGGTCGCGATATTTACATACGTGAAGCCTGCAGCACCTGCCATTCACAACAAATTCGGCCGCTCGTTGCTGAAGTCGAACGCTACGGGACGTTTTCGCGTGCTGGTGAATTTGTCTATGACCGACCCTTCCTATGGGGTTCTAAGCGTACGGGTCCGGATTTGCATCGCGTTGGTGGCAAATACACGAATGAATGGCACCGCATTCATTTACTGAATCCTCGTGATGTCGTACCCAATTCGATCATGCCGGCGTATCCCTGGCTAGCCGAACGCTTGGCAAGCGCAAGTAGCGATATCGTCACTAAACTTCGTGTGTTGCAAAGTTTGGGGCATCCATACAGTAACACTGACATGGAGACAGCGGCCTCAGCGCTTGACGGGAAGTCCGAACTTGACGCACTGATCGCCTACTTACAGGTTCTTGGAACAGCATATCCAATGGGAGAATAGCAATGACTTTTTTCATTTTCGCAGGTGACATGCTGGTTATGGGTTTCATGATTGGTGTCGTCGTCTGGGTTTCGATGAAATCTTCTGACAAAACTATGAACAAAGCGTCACGCATTCCGCTTGAGGATGAGTATCGCGATGGCTGACATGCCGACAAACTTTTGGGGCGGATGGATAACTGTTATTACAGTCGTCAGTCTGCTGGGACTTGTATGGTTGATCTTCAGCATCTATTTTTCTGCAAATAAACACGAAGAGTTTGAATCACCGGTTTGGGATAAAACACTCAGTGAAGGATCAAACCCCGCACCGATGTGGTGGTTCTGGATGATACTTTTTGCAATGGTGTTCTCGGTCGTATACCTGATGTTGTATCCAGGCCTCGGCTCATTCAGCGGTGTGTTGAAATGGTCACAGAGCGGACGGCTTGATCAAAGCTTCGCGAGCTACAATGAAAAGTTCGCGCAAACGCGCGCGAGTATTGCACAAAGTCCAATATCAGAGTTACAAAACGATCCTGCCGTTATGGGCTCAGCAAAACGTATCTTTTCTCAAAACTGTGCGGCCTGCCATGGGACTGATGGAGCCGGTCAGGCATTTGCATTTCCTAATTTGAAAGACGACGATTGGCAGTGGGGCGGCAGTGAGGCCGCAATTGAGCACACGCTACGACATGGACGACACGCCATTATGGTTGGCTGGCAAAATGTCCTCGGGTACGAAGGAGTAACTCAGGTGGTCAACTATGTAAAGACGCTATCATCCGATGCGGTTTCAACTTCTAACAGTCAAGGACAAAAGCTGTATCAACAATACTGCGTGGCCTGTCACGGCATGGCAGGTGAGGGCAATGCAGTACTCGGTGCACCTAAGCTCGCCGATGACATCTGGATATATGGCAATTCGGAAACTGCATTACGCCATACCATAGCTGTTGGGCGAAACGGGATTATGCCAGCGTTTGATAAGCGTCTCGATGACGCACAAATTCGGATGCTTATTGCTTGGCTCATGCGCTAAGGCGCATAAATCCCTAGATTCACTGTAAAACGATTTTAAACATTGTGATTTGTTCCTGATAAACTTCTAAAATCTTATTCCAACCCATAGATGTGTTAATAATTAGCCTAGTTATGCTAGGCATCAGTTTTTATACAAAAATAATTAAATTTTAATTTAATTTTCTTATAATTCTAGACACAACATGTCTAATAGCATGTGTTTTACTAAGTAAATTTTAAAATAATTTTAGTCATTTTTTAAATATAAAATTATATCCACGAATGTTTATAATTTTTATTGAATTTCGATCTGTTAATCTACCGATAATATAATACTGAGATAAATGTCCGCTTTTGGCCATGAGCAGACATAAGAAGAAAGTATAAGAATCTGAATTAACGATGGAGGCGAGGTCGATGACAAAATTATTGCGGTATTTGAAAACAACAGAGTGTGGAGTGAAGCTCGGGAACTATCCAATCTTCAAGTTTCAATGATAGAGTGTCTGCGCCATTACTTCGTTTCATATAAAGTGCTTCCTGGTGGAGAGTCGAGTGTTTCTTTAAGTGAGCCTAATGACCACGCACATGTAATGTCTGTAGGAATAGCTGCTATCGAAGACTACCGTAAAAAGTATGAGAAAAAATTTTTACCGATGGGCTGCTCGCTCAATGTTCGAAGAGATTGAATGTAAATTTGACATATTCAATTTTAAATGTAGTAGTTCAGTATCATGTTGAATGACCACTAATAGGGTTACTTGATTCTAGGAGTATGCTTGAGAGGAAAAATGTGAGTAAAAACAGAAAAGAGAAACTATTTGCTGACGCAAAACAAGACGTAAACGCTTCTGAAAGCATGATCAAATCACCTCAGACATGCTCAAATAGCTATAAACTTTCCTATGCAGACCAAGAATTTTTACTAAGAGATGAGTTGCGACCATTGAGACTTCAGCTAGAGCTATTGAAACCTGAAATTTTATTACAAGAGCACAAGATATTTTCAACAATAGTAGTTTTTGGAAGTACTCGAATTCTTGAGCCAAGCTTAGCTAAATCACAGTATGAAAACGCTGTTACATTGGCCGCAAATGACAAACAGAATACTGATTTAAAAAAAAGAGTCGAAATTACTAAGCGCCTGCTGGACAAAAGTATTTATTATGATGTTGCTAAAGAATTCTCTACTTTGATTTCTGCAAACAACGAAAAACTATTCAAGCATAAACTTGTTGTAGTTACAGGTGGCGGGCCTGGAATTATGGAAGCCGCTAATCGTGGTGCACACGAGATAGGTGCACCAACAGTTGGTTTGAATATTACTTTGCCACATGAGCAAACTCCAAATTCCTACATAACTCCTGAACTCTGCTTTCAATTTCATTATTTCGCGCTTCGCAAAATGCACTTTCTCTTGCGTGCAAAAGCCTTAGCAATATTTCCAGGTGGGTATGGCACACTTGACGAACTTTTTGAAACTTTAACCCTTGTGCAAACACATAAAATCAAACCAATGCCAATTATATTATTCGGAAAACAATACTGGGACAAAATAATCAATTTTGATGCAATGGTAGATGAAGGCGTTATTTCAATTAAAGACTTATCCCATTTTCATTTTGTTGAATCCGCGCAAGAGGGGTGGAATCACATACGAGAATTTTATAGATAACTGTTTATTTAATTTAATCAATTAAAAATTTTAGTTTCTATAATTGATCTACAATTTTAGTTAAAATTTATGTATGTCCGCTTTTGGCCATTATCAGATCGGGTGCCGAGGAGAGGACTTGAAACAGGTCACGCCATAAATAATTCATAAAAATTTATAACTTATGCACGACCTATAACTTAGGAGTTAAATTATTCGAAAATGTATTTTGGAGATAGGTCCTGTCTTGGTATAACAACTGACCGTCTCTGAATTTGAGTCGCTCCGCGACTATTAAATTTGCCTATTCAGCAATAGGCACAGCTGGTGCCGAGAAGGCGGTTTTAACCTTACATAAACATCTAAACGATAGGTTTTATGTTGATATCAATTCTCAAGATCAAGGATGCCATAGAAATATCAAAAAAATAATTATGTTGATCTATCTTCGCAACACATTGCACACGATGCCCATCGATTTATCGTAGCCTAAGTAAAATTTTATTATCAAGTACTAACCATTTTGAGTTTACTTACAGATGGCGACTCAGTTTGTTTAAAGCCGACATTTTACATTTAATGGTTCGTCTGCAGACAAGAAAATGTATTAAATTGATATTTTTATAAATGATTATATATTTTTAATCTTAGATATCTTTTAGATGTTTGGATGCAGCAATGGTATACTGCATTAATACAATAAATAGATTTTTTAGTTTTGAATAGGAAAGATGATCTATATATCGTTATCATTAGCATACATGGGCTAATCCGAGGTCATAATTTAGAATTAGGTCGTGATTCTGACACTGGCGGGCAAACAAAATATGTAATTGAGCTTACCAAGGCATTAGCTAAACATGCAAACGTTGGGCAAGTTGATTTGCTTACACGACTTATAATTGATCCTGAGGTAAGTTCTGACTACAAGAACAAAGTAGAACCTTTATCCGATAAAGCACAAATCATTAGAATCAACGCTGGCCCCGATGAATATATTAGAAAAGAGGAACTTTGGGATCATCTAGATAATTTTGTAGACAACGCACTTTTATATCTTCGCGAACAAACACAAATTCCAAGTATTATTCATGCCCACTATGCAGATGCAGGTTATGTCGGCGTTCGCATATCTAATCTCACGGGTGTTCCATTGGTATTTACTGGTCATTCACTAGGCCGTGTGAAACGGCGACGTTTATTGGCAAGTGGTTTGAAAAAGAATGATATTGAGCATCAATACAATATATCGAGACGCATTGAAGCAGAAGAAGATACTCTTTCTTTAGCTGATTTAGTAGTTACCAGCACAAACAATGAAATACAAGAGCAATACGAGTTATATGATCATTATCAGCCAGATAAAATGCAGGTTATACCTCCAGGTATTGATTTATCTCGTTTTCAGCCCCCGCAAGGGGAGCAATGGAATACATCTGCAGGGAATAAGATAAGGCAATTTCTAAGGAATCGTACCAAGCCACAAGTTCTTGCTATTTCTCGCGCAGATGAGCGAAAAAATATCACAGGACTACTACAAGCTTTCGGGGAAACGCCTGACTTACAACAAAAATCTAATTTAGTAATAGTTGCGGGAAATCGAGAAGATATCCGCGAGCTAGATTCAGGCGCTAAAAGTGTGCTTCAGGATATTTTATATTTAATTGATCTATATAATTTATATGGAAAGGTTGCCTATCCAAAGTCACATCTACCTGAAGAGATCCCACAATTTTATCAGCTTGCTGCTTACACCCAGGGAGTATTTATTAATCCTGCACTTACTGAACCATTCGGTCTCACTATCTTAGAGGCTGCAGCCAGTGGACTTCCTATAGTAGCTACTGAAGATGGCGGGCCTGTCGATATCATAAAAAATTGCAAGAATGGTCATCTTGTGAATCCATTGGAACCAGATTCAATGGCAGAAGCAATATTAGAACTGTTTGCGGATGCGACATCCTGGAAGCAAATGTCTAAAAATGGAATCAAAGGAGTGCATACGCATTATTCATGGGAAGCACACATCGACCAATATGTCGAGACAATAAAATCTATGCAGCATAGTGTTGAGGGCCCTCCTGTAGCGCCAAAGATTAAGCAACCCATTCGTTATCGTGATAGGGCGCTCTTCACTGACTTAGATCAAAACCTTCTTGGAGAAACAAGTGCATTGAATGAATTTACAAGTAAAGTGCGCGCGCATCGAAAGCAAGCAACTTTTGGAATTGCAACAGGTAGACGTTTAGACTCTGCCCTAAGAGTAATTAAACAATATAATATTCCTCAGCCCGATGTGCTGATTTCAAGCGTGGGTACAGAAATATATTATGCTCCACAACTAACATTTGATTCCAGCTGGGATAAGTATATCGATTACATGTGGAATCGGGAAAAGACTCGAAAAGTGTTATCCGAATTACCAGGCTTATCTATGCAGCCAAAAATAGAGCAAAGTAAGTACAAAATTAGCTACTATATTGATTCTCAGGTAGCGCCTTCGCAAAAAGAAATTTATAGTCTGCTACGACAAGATGATATTACAGTTAATATTTATATATCATTTGGTCAATACTTGGATGTTATTCCTGTGCGCGCATCTAAGGGGTTTGCTTTACGTTATATCTCTGACCAATGGGATATTCCTCTGGATCATATTTTAGTAGCTGGTGGTTCAGGAACTGATGAAGACATGTTACGAGGTAATGCATTGTCAGTAGTAGTTTCTAACCGTCATGATGAAGAACTATCAAATTTAAGTGATGTTGAACCAATGTATTTTGCGTCGAAACCCTATGCCGCAGGCATACTAGAAGCAATAGATTACTATGATTTTTTTGGTAAATGTCAACAACCACAATAGATGCATGAAATGTATCTTCCATGATTGACCATTTACTTATTTGCACAGATCTCGATCGAACTTTGCTGCCCAATGGATCTCAACCAGAAAGCCCATTTGCAAGAAAAAAATTTTCCCTTCTAACGGCTAAACCAGAAATTTCTCTGGCTTATGTAAGTGGTAGAAATAAACAGTTGATTATTGATGCTATTAGCGAATTTGATATACCTTTTCCAAATTTTGTCATAGGTGATGTAGGAACTAGTATTTATTCAGTGTCTAAAAAAAATAATTTATGGAAGCATTGGGAAAGTTGGCATAAAGAAATTTCCAAAAGTTGGCATGGTTGGACGCATGATGATCTTGCAGAACTATTCATTGATATGAAAAAGTTACAGTTACAAGAACCAGAGAAGCAAAGTAAATTTAAGTTAAGCTACTATATAGCACCAGAAAATTTAAATAGTCAGTTGATCGAAGAAATCAATATATTACTGGAGCGAAAGGATATAAATGCAAGTGTGGTATGGAGTCTTAATGAATTTGCTCACACGGGGCTAATTGATATTTTGCCTGAAAGTGCTACTAAGCTACATGCAATAGAGTTCTTAATGAAGAAAACTGGATTTAGTTATGAAAATACTATGTTTGCAGGTGATAGTGGTAATGATATGCCTGTCTTAACCAGCCGTCTCAATTCTGTATTGGTACATAATGCAACTTTTGATGTAAAAAAAACAGCCAAAGAGCAAGCTGAAAAACAAGGGACACAAGAAAATCTTTATATTGCAAAAGGAAAAAAGACTGGACTAAATGGTAATTATAGCGCAGGTATTTTAGAAGGTGTTTATCATTATTATCCAGAGATTATCAATAATTATAGGTGATTGTCAGAATAGATAAATATTCCTGAATATTCTTTGTTTAGTAATAAAACTAGTTAAACTAGACTAATCCTAGTGTTCTATTTAACCATAATAACTACACCGCTCGTATTAAGGACAACTTATTTCTAAATCCGTATATATTAGTATAAAAGCTTATATTCATTTAGATTTAGTTTTGCGTTACGCCTGTATTCAAGGTGCGACCAATATTATAAATAAATAGGACAATGAATGTAATTAGACCTGTAATTTTTGGAGAAGTGTTGTTTGACATCTTTCCTGATGGAAGTGAAAAGCTAGGTGGAGCACCATTTAATGTCGCGTGGCACCTACAAGCATTAGGCATGAACCCATTGCTTATTAGTCGTGTTGGCAAAGACTCCCTAGGTGAAATAATTATCGAAAAAATGACGGAATGGAAAATGGATACCAGCGCCATACAGTTTGATGTAAAACACGATACAGGCACAGTGCAAGTTGTATTAAATCATGACGAGCCAAGTTTTAATATTACGCAAAACTGTGCTTATGATTTTATTAACGCTGATAAAATCCCAACGTTACACAAAAATTCAATTATATACCATGGTAGTTTAGTGCTCAGAAACACAATAAGTAACAAAGCTCTTGATAAATTACTTTTACAGACATCAGCTTCAGTTTTTGTTGATGCCAATTTAAGGTCCCCATGGTATGAATCTGAAAAGATATTATCCATTATCAAGCGTGCAAAATGGTTAAAGCTTAATGAAGAGGAGCTTCGTGAAATTACTAAAGAAAAGAATGAAAACAACGTGTTTAGAAGCGCTCAGCAACTTCAAGAAAAAAATAACTTAGATTTAGTTATTATTACACGTGGAGCTAAGGGTGCTTTTTCAATAGATAATAAAGGTGAAGTCTTTGAAGTTTATCCTGATAAAAAAGTACATGTTGTTGATTCCGTAGGAGCAGGTGATGCATTCTCAAGTGTATGTATTTTAGGTTTGTTAAAAGGATGGAACCTTTTGACTACTTTGAAAAGAGCCCAACAATTTGCATCAGAAATTGTTAACCAACGTGGTGCAACAATAAATGATATGAATTTATATAGCACCTTAATTAATGACTGGTCATTGCAATAATGATAGAAAATACACCACCAAAAGAATTAAAAGATTTTCAGGATTTCGTGGTGAATCAGAAGGCTGTCATGCACTTATTAATCCACGAGCTTGCCTCACTTGAAAGAAAGTTTTTGCTTCGAAGCGATGTTTTAGAGGCTCTTGATAAATCATGTTTAGTAGATAATTCTGGACAGCTCCTAAATAGTCCCTTTGCTAAAGCAATTCGAAGCTGCCAAGAAGTTGCCATGAATGGGACTTGGATATGTTTTTCTTTACGATATCGAATCGGGCGTTGGGGTTATATACGGATTCAATGCGACACATTAGACACTGAATTGATTTCTGCTAAAGAGTTTTTAGCCTTTAAAGAACACCTTGTTACTGGGAAATATCAAGACTGGGTATTAGAAGTCGATATGGAGCCGTTTACAAGAGAATTCTACCGCCTAAGAGAATCTGAATCCATTGGTAATGGGCTTGAGTTTTTAAATAGAAGGCTATCAACAAAACTTTTTCAGGAATTAGAAAATGGTGAACAACGTCTGTTGAAATTTTTAAAAGTTCATCGATACCGTGATCAACAGCTGATGCTGAATTCGACAATAGAAAATATTCGTGATTTACGGAATGCATTACGACAAGCGACAGCAATTCTACACCAATCTCCAGCTGATTTAAGTTGGGGTGATATTCACAAAATGTTGTATGGACTTGGTTTTGAACCAGGTTGGGGAGATAACAATAAACGCATTAGTGAAAGCATGCGATTATTGTTAGATATTTTGGAAGGACCATCACCTTCCAATTTGGAAGAATTCTTAGCGCGAATTCCAATGATTTTTACCATTGCCGTAATTTCACCACATGGTTATTTTGGACAATCCGATGTCTTGGGCCGCCCTGATACAGGAGGGCAGGTGGTTTATATTCTAGACCAGGTTCGGGCATTGGAAGATGAAATGCGGGAACGGTTACGCCAACAAGGGCTCAAAATTGAGCCGCAAATTATCATTGTGACTCGTTTAATACCCGAATCAGAAGGGACAAATTGCAATCAGCGTATGGAGCTTGTAGCTGGTACAGAGAACACGCATATACTCCGTGTGCCATTTACAAAAGAGGATGGTGAAGTCATCCAAAACTGGATATCAAGATTTGAAATTTGGCCCTATTTAGAACGCTATGCAATCAATGCAGAACGTGAATTATTAGCAGAGCTTGGTGGGCGACCTGATTTGATAATTGGCAATTACTCGGATGGCTCTTTGGTTGCTTCCTTGTTGTCCCAACGCTTAGGAGTTACACAATGCAATATTGCACATGCACTTGAGAAAACGAAGTATCTTTTCTCAGATCTCTACTGGCAGGGGATGGAGAGCCAATACCATTTTTCCTGTCAATTTACCGCTGATTTAATCGCGATGAATTCAGCGGATTTTATAATAACCAGCACCTATCATGAAATTGCAGGGACTAACAGCACTGTAGGCCAATATGAAAGCTATGCGAAATTTTCACTACCGGGGTTATATCGAGTTGTGCAAGGAATAGATGTTTTTGATCCAAAATTCAACATTGTGTCTCCTGGCGCAAACTCCGAAGTCTATTTTCCATATTATGAATCTGAAAAAAGATTAAAGCATCTAGACCCTCAAATAAAAGAGTTGGTATATGGAAGTAAACAGTCAGATACGCGTGGGCAATTAGGAGATACAGATAAAAGTCTAATATTTACGATGGCAAGAATGGACAAAATCAAAAATATCGCTGGTTTAGTTGAATGGTATGGACAGTGTTCTGAACTCCAAGAGGTTGCAAATCTACTTATTGTTTCGGGGCACACTGACCCGAATAAGTCTTTAGAAATAGAAGAACGTGATCAAATTTATTATATGCATCAACTATTGGATAAATATGAGTTAGATGACAAAGTGAGATGGGCAGGTAAACAATTAGATAAACAGTTGACAGGCGAACTATATCGATTCGTTGCCGATCAGCGTGGAGTATTCATACAACCTGCATTATTTGAAGCTTTTGGATTAACTGTCATTGAAGCAATGAGCTCTGGTCTTCCAACCTTCGCAACTTGTTATGGCGGACCTATGGAAATTATTGAAGAGGGAATAAGTGGTTTTCACATTAACCCAAACCAAGGTAGTCAAGCAGCAGAAAAAATTTATAAAAATATAAAGCGATTTAAAAATTATCCAGATGACTGGTTAGAAGTATCTGGCCAAAGTATAAAACGAGTAGAAGAACGTTACACATGGAAACTTTACGCTAAACGCATGATGACACTTGCACGAATTTATGGTTTTTGGAAATTCGTTACAGATCTTGAAAGAACTGAAACACAGAGATATATACAAATGTTTTATGGATTACAGTTCAAATCCATTGCTGCAGAAATATTACAAGACTAAAACACGTATTTTGTCATACTTAGCACCTAGATTAAGATAGAAAACTTTCAAACTTAAAGTAAAGACAATAATTTGGCGATTAATAGCTTCTGTGAATTTATACAAACTTGGTGCCGAGGAGAGGACTTGAACCAGGTCACGCCATAAATAATTCATAAAAATTTATAACTTATGCGCGACTTATTACTTACGAGTTAAATTATTCGAAAATGTATTTTGGAGATAGGTCTTGTCTTGGTATAACAACTGACCGTCTCTGAATTTGAGTCGCTCCGCGACTATTAAATTTGCCTATTCAGCAATAGGCACAGCTGGTGCCGAGGAGGCGGTTTTACCCTTATATAAACACCTAAAAGCTAGGTTTTATGGGAATGTGAGAATTAATATCGAATGACCGCTAATGACTCAAAGAGTCGTCCTGTATAGAATGAAATCTCTATATTCTAATCAATAACAGTTCTTCAACTTCTCCTTCATTTACAAAATTCATTATTACATTCATTAAAATCAATTAGATAAATGAATACCAATGTTATATTTATATTTATAACAACTTAAATAAACGAAGGAGACAGCCCCGTGATTGAAGTTAGTAAATGCCCGGTAATGCACGGAGGTGCTACTGAGAGCAGCATGTCAAATATTGATTGGTGGCCCAAAGCCCTTAATCTTGACATTCTGCATCAACACGATACCAAGACCAACCCCATGGGAAAGGAATTCAACTATCAAGAAGAGGTCAAAAAACTCGATTTCGATGCGTTAAAGAAAGATCTACATGCACTGATGACCGACAGCCAGGTATGGTGGCCTGCGGACTGGGGTCATTATGGTGGCCTCATGATTCGCATGGCCTGGCACGCTGCAGGAACTTATCGTCTTGCTGACGGCCGCGGTGGTGGTGGAACTGGCAACCAGCGGTTTGCGCCCATCAATTCCTGGCCGGACAATGCCAATCTCGACAAGGCCCGCCGGCTTCTGTGGCCGATCAAAAAGAAGTACGGCAATAAGCTCAGCTGGGCAGATTTGATCATTCTTGCTGGCAACATAGCCTATGAGTCCATGGGTCTGAAGACGTTCGGTTTCGGCTTCGGCCGTGCAGATATCTGGCACCCAGAAAAGGATATCTACTGGGGCGCGGAGAAGGAATGGCTCGGCAAGGACCGTTATGCGGACGCGAACGACGAGGCTTCGCTTGAAAACCCACTCGCTGCAGTGCAAATGGGTTTGATTTACGTCAATCCGGAAGGCGTCGACGGCAAGCCGGATCCAATGAAGACGGCAGAGGCCGTCCGCGAAACCTTCGCCCGCATGGCGATGAACGACGAAGAAACCGCTGCACTGACGGCAGGCGGCCACACTGTCGGCAAGACTCACGGCAATGGCGATGCGAGCAAGCTTGGCCCGGATCCAGAAGCGGCCGATGTCGAAGAGCAGGGGCTCGGCTGGCGCAATCCGAGCGGCAAGGGCATGGGCCGCGATACGATCACCAGCGGTATCGAAGGCGCCTGGACGACCCATCCGACCAAGTTCGACATGGGCTATTTCGACATGCTGCTCGATCACGAGTGGGAGATCCAGACGAGCCCCGCCGGCGCCCGGCAGTGGCAGCCGGTCGAAATCGCCGAAGAGGATATGCCGGTCGATGTCGAAGACCCCTCGATACGCTGCATGCCGATCATGACCGACGCCGACATGGCAATGAAGATGGATCCGGTCTATCGCCAGTTCATGGAGAAGTTCCGCGCGAATCCTGACTATTTCAAGGACACGTTCGCGCGGGCCTGGTTCAAGCTCACGCACCGCGATATGGGACCGAAGGCGCGCTACATCGGCCCGGATGTCCCGCAGGAAGACCTGATCTGGCAGGATCCGGTTCCCGCCGGACGCACAGACTATGACGTCGATGCCGTAAAGACGAAGATTGCGGCCAGCGGCCTTTCGATCGGCGATATGGTCGCCACCGCATGGGACAGCGCCCGCACCTATCGTGGGTCGGATATGCGAGGTGGCGCCGACGGCGCGCGCATCCGTATCGCCCCCCAGAAAGACTGGGAAGGCAACGAGCCGAAGCGTCTCGCCGAGGTCTTGGCCGTGCTCGAACCCATCGCGGCCGAGACCGGTGCCAGCATCGCCGACGTCATCGTCCTCGCCGGCAATGTCGGCATCGAGCAGGCGGCCAAAGCCGCGGGCTTCGAGGTCAGCGTGCCCTTCGAACCGGGGCGCGGGGATGCCACCGACGAGATGACCGATGCTGACTCCTTCGTGCCGCTGGAACCCCTCGCCGACGGTTATCGCAACTGGCTCAAGAAGGAGTATGTCGTGAGCGCCGAAGAGCTCATGCTCGATCGCACGCAGCTCATGGGGCTAACCGTTCCCGAGATGACCGTGCTGGTCGGTGGCATGCGCGTTCTCGGCACCAATCATGGCGGCACCAAACACGGTGTGTTCACCGACCGCGAAGGTGCCCTCACGAACGACTTCTTCGTGAACCTTACGGACATGAACAATGCGTGGAAGCCAAACGGCGGCAACACATACGAAATCCGTGACCGCAAAACGGACGAAGTCAAGTGGACGGCGACCCGCATTGATCTCGTCTTCGGATCCAATTCGATCCTTCGGGCGTATTCCGAAGTCTATGCCCAGGACGACAACAAAGAGAAGTTCGTGCACGACTTTGTGGCGGCCTGGAACAAGGTAATGAACGCGGATCGATTCGACTCTGCCTGATTTCAAGGAGACGGTCACTGAGCGGATTTCTCAGGGACCTTCTCCACCGGTTTGGAAGCGATGCTTTCTGTAAGCACTTTGGGCGGGCCAATTGGTCCGCCCTCTGCTTTCAATATCAAGGATCGATTGTCCGGGGTTTTGCTTCAGACGACTCAATCATGCGGGAACTTGATCTGGTTGCCCAACCTAGGAAGAGATCGTTCTGCACCGCAGAGTCAGCTTTCTGATCAGTGACCCGTCGTTTGGAAAGTTGTCCGTGAAGAACCCGGAAGGGTATGATATTTCTGGCTGATCGGCGTTGAGGAAGTAGTCGGTTTTGCAGGAAAGCCGGGTGATGAGCGTGGTTTTCTTGCGATTTGGGATTCACGACTCCTGGCGCGGCATGATTCCCTGAAGGCCGTTTTTCGGTTTCAGGGGATGAGCGATGAGCAAGCCGCGCGACACTCGAAGGGCAGCCGGTGGCAGAAGCTCTCCTCGCTGCAGAAGTACTGGTAATAGGGGTTCTCCAGCCAGCGTGCACATAGAGCCTCGTCCGC
>JBFGJY010000046.1:0-19975 GCA_041576975.1 Gammaproteobacteria bacterium
AATATCGGTGAGCAGCATGATCGGAGCATTACCCAATGCCTCATCAATGGGCTTTGCGGTAGCTTGCAGCAATTCCTCATCATAAATCCATAAATATTCACCATCGGCAAGAATGAGTTGTGGATAAGGTTGCGTATATTGCCAGCGAAAGCGTCCAGGCTTATCTAATGCAACTTCTCCCATTGCATCCTGAATTACTTCACCATTCTCATCAAAAACTGTTTGTAGGAACTGTCCTTCGAATGAGTCTACTTCAGAAAAGAATTTATCGAGTCGCTGAATCGCTTCACTGCTGAATACCGGCAATGAAAATACAAATAACTCAACAACTAGAAATACTTTCCAAATCCGTTTCATTGAATTTTCCTAAACATGAATTTTTAGACTTCGGAGTTGGGCTTTAATTCAGCAATACAAATGACAAAAAATGTGAAAAGTGTATTTGATTTGGGTGATTGCCTACTATAGAGGTGGGGGTGCAATGACTTCGCGGCTTCCGTTGGATTGCACTGCACTAACTACCCCACTGTCTTCCATCTCCTCAATCATGCGTGCTGCACGGTTGTAACCAACTTTTAGTCGACGTTGCAAATATGAGATGGAAGCTTTTCGAGTCTCCGTAACAATTGCTACGGCTTCATCATAAAGTGGATCAAGGTCACTATCATCGCGACTTTTAAGGGGTTCTAATCCAGGTATCTCATCCCTGCCATTAATGGGATCTTGGATAACTTCGTCTAAATACACAGGTTCACCCTTTTGTTTTAAGAACCCAACAACTTTGTGTACTTCTTCATCGGATACAAATGCACCATGCAAACGTTCTGGTAAAGAAGTGCCCGGTGGTAAGTACAACATGTCACCATGTCCTAATAATTGCTCCGCACCCATTTGATCCAAAATAGTTCTTGAGTCAACTTTCGACGACACCTGAAAAGCAATTCTGGAAGGAATATTTGCCTTAATAAGGCCCGTGATTACATCAACAGAAGGTCGCTGGGTAGCTAAAATTAAATGGATACCGGCAGCTCTGGCCTTTTGTGCAAGTCTAGCAATGAGTTCTTCAACTTTTTTACCTACCACCATCATCATGTCGGCAAACTCATCTACGATGATGACAATATTTGGTAACGGCGTAAGCTCTTCTGGCTCTATCGGCTCTATACCTTCAACTTGTTCAGACTTCACCAGTGGATCAAGTATTGGTTCATCGTCATCAATGGCCTGTTTAACTTTCGTGTTATAGCCATGAATACTACGTACGCCTAAGGCTGACATTAAGTGATAGCGTCGTTCCATTTCAGCTACACACCAACGTAATGCATTGGCGGCTTCTTTCATGTCGGTAACGACTGGCGAAAGTAAATGCGGAATGCCTTCGTAGACTGCAAGTTCTAACATTTTGGGATCAATCAGAATCATGCGCACTTGTTGTGGAGTAGCTTTATACAAAATACTCAACAACATCGCGTTCAAAGCAACAGACTTACCCGCTCCTGTGGTACCCGCTACCAGCAAATGCGGCATTTTGGTTAAGTCCGCTACAATAGGTCTTCCACTAATATCTTTGCCTAAACCCAGAGTTAAAGGAGATCGCGCATCATCATAGGCATCAGACTGTAAAACATCACTTAAAACTACTAATTCTCGATGTTCATTGGGTATTTCAATTCCAATATTTGATTTGCCAGGAATCACTTCTACAACGCGCACACTAATCACCGAAAGTGCACGTGCAAGATCTTTAGCCAGATTTGAAACTTTGCTGACTTTTACTCCTGGAGCAAGTTGTACTTCAAAGCGGGTAATCACGGGCCCAGGGTGTACCTCTACCACTTCTCCATCCACACCAAAATCAAACAGTTTTAATTCAAGCTGACGTGATATCGCCTCTAAGGCGTCTTCCGAATAGCCTTTGGATGTATCAATCACTTTATCAAGCATAGCTACTGGCGGTAGATCTGTTGTAGCCGCTGCATTGAATAGTGGAATTTGACGTTCGCGCTCTACGCGATCACTAGGCTCAATTTCTTTTATGGTGGGTTCTATTCTCGGTCTTGACCGCTGTTGAATACGTACTTTAGTTTCTTTAAAAACTTCATCTCGCTCTAATTTGGCCTGCTTTCCTAAATATTCTTCTCTTAATACACATATTTGTTCCCACGCCCATGAACTAAACTTGAGTGTGTACTTTCCGGTGAAATCTAGTAGCCATAACCAAGAAAAACTAGAAAAAATAGTGATGCCGGCAAAAAATAATGCTAACAGTAATAACGTTGCGCCGACAAAGCTAAATACAGCAACAAAACTGCTACCTGTAAGATCGCCTAGTATGCCGCCCGCGAAACTAGGTAAAAATCCTGGATGAAAATGCAGGGTTGCAAGCCCACAACCCGCAGCTAAAGTCAGTAAGAAGCCAGCCCAACGTACACCTAAGTTTCTGTAATCAATGGCGCCATTTTCAAGCCTACCTTGGTAAAGCAGCCAGCCACTATAGGCAACCATCAATGGTGCGAGATAGGCTAGAAATCCAAACAGGAAGAAAAACAAATCGGCAAAATAAGCGCCGGCCTTACCACCCAAATTACTAACTAGATGATTACTACCTGTGTGTGTCCAGCCAGGATCAGCACGATCATAGGTAAGAAGCGCCACCATAAGATATGCCCCTAGTGCAACCAACACTACCAACGCGCCTTCACGTAAGCCTTTTAGTAACGTGAGGTTGTAATTTACGCTTGCCGACTTTTTTAGTGTAGCCTGTCTCAATCTTATACTAGCCCTTAAGTTTATTGCTTAACCCATTGAATATTATAAAAACAATAAATGCAAGTATGCATGATTAAGTAATCATGGATTTTTCGTTGGGACCAGCTTGTGGTGGAAATTATTATTTCTGTGCTTGAAAAACCAGGATGTTAGCCAAGCAGATTAATGTATATTGTTACCTTATCGCCTTGCGTATGTCCACTCAATCTTGTTTTTAACTTTCCTTGCCCTTGATTTTTATAACTATCATCCTCATTTGTTACTATCTGTTTCCCATTACCGTTCATATAAGCTAATCCGAGACATATGAAAAAATTCTTTTAGAATCGATCTAAATAAATAAGCATACTCAATTTTTAGAAGGAACTATGATGGCAGAATCCCGACACTTTCGACTCCTAATTTTGGGCTCTGGCCCTGCAGGCTATACCGCGGGGGTATATGCGGCACGGGCCAATTTAAATCCTGCAATTATTACTGGCTTAGAACAGGGTGGCCAATTGACAACTACAACTGATGTCGATAACTGGCCTGGTGATGTAGAGGGTTTGCAGGGACCAGAATTAATGGATCGCATGTTGAAACATGTTGAACGTTATAAAACTGAAGTTATTTTTGATCATATTCACACTGCCGATCTCTCCACACGCCCGTTTGTACTCACAGGGGATGCAGGCACATATACTAGCGATGCACTTATTATTGCGACCGGAGCCTCCGCTCGCTATTTGGGATTACCTTCAGAAGAAGCCTTTAAAGGCAAAGGTGTCTCAGCGTGCGCGACCTGCGATGGCTTTTTCTATAAAGAAAAGAAGGTAGCGGTTATTGGTGGCGGTAATACCGCAGTCGAAGAAGCACTATATTTATCAAATATTGCAAGTGAAGTAATTTTAGTACACCGACGTGATGTCTTGCGTAGCGAAAAGATTTTACAAAATCAAATATTTGAAAGAGAGAAAGACGGCAACGTCACGATAAAATGGAACCATGTACTCGATGAAGTATTGGGCGATGATATGGGTGTTACCGGCATTCGAATTAAAAGTACCGAGGATGATTCGACTGAAGAAATTCAACTTAGCGGCGTATTTATTGCGATTGGCCATACCCCCAACACCAAAATCTTTGAAAATCAACTCGAAATGAATGGTGGTTATATAAAAGTAAATAGCGGACTTCATGGTGATGCCACGGCAACCAGTATCCCAGGGGTATTTGCTGCAGGTGATGTTATGGATCATGTCTATCGACAAGCCGTAACCTCAGCGGGTTCTGGATGCATGTCGGCATTAGATGCTGAAAAATATCTAGATAATCTTGCTAATAGTTGATCTTCACAACGCACGAATCCATTGACGACTGAGAGTCCAAGTCCAGATAAAGCTAATCCCAATTGCACATTTAGTTTTATTAGTTCGCTTAAGAATATCAAGTGCGCTGAATGGAATGGCTTATTAGCTGATAACAACCCATTTTTACGTTACGAGTTTTTAGACGCATTAGAGCGTAACGATTGTTTGGGTGAAAAATTTGGCTGGTATCCGCATCACCTAGTCGTGCGTGATAATAAAGATTCTCTTATTGCTGCTACACCACTGTATATTAAAACAAATTCTTATGGAGAATTTGTATTTGACTGGTCATGGGCCTCTGCTTATGAACAATCCGGACTTAATTATTATCCTAAATTAATATCATCTATTCCCTATACTCCTGCCACAGGAAAGCGATTACTTGTTGCACCGAATTTATCTACTGAGCTTCAAAATAGCATTGCGATTGATATGATCAAGGCTAGTATTGAAGAAGCAAAACAACTTGGTATGTCGGGCATGCACTGGTTATTTAACCAAGCTAAGGAATGCGAAATATTTAAACAACAAGGATTAATGTTTCGTCTAGGATGCCAGTATCATTGGAATAATCAAAATTATGAATCATTTGATCACTATCTAGAAAATTTTATTTCACGGAAAAGAAAAAAAGTAAAGCGAGAACGACGGCGTGTAGCAGAACAACAAATTGAAATCAATCGCCTGCATGGCCATGAGCTTGACGACGGACTATGGCAACAAGTGCATACTCTCTATGTGAGTACTTTCTATCGTAAAAGTGGATTTCCAACTCTTAGCTTGGAATTTTTTAAAGAATTAGGAAGTACTATGGGTTCGCAAATTGTCTTAGTGCTTGCTCATCATGACAAGCAACTTGTAGCCTGTGCAATTAACCTCCGTAGCTCGCATACACTATATGGAAGATTTTGGGGATGCCTAAAAAGCTTCAATAGCTTACATTTCGAAACTTGTTACTATCAAGGCATTGAGTATGCCATTGAAAATAAACTAACAACTTTTGAACCAGGCGCACAAGGTGAACACAAAATCAGCCGTGGATTTTTGCCTAAGAAAACATGGTCCGCACATTGGATTGCAGATTCACGTTTCGAGCCAGCAATTCGTGATTTTTGTCATCGAGAAGAAGGTTATATGCAACAGGAGTGCGAGGATCTAATGGCGCATTCACCTTATCGATCTTCTACTAGATAATGAATGGATCCTGTACTAATAATTTCGTAGTTTCACCAAAGTGAAGATTGTGATCGTGAGCAAAAAATTATTCGAGGTATAATCTACGCTACATGATCAGTTGCAACTGGAGATAACAAATCTTGATTTACTTCACTACTATAAGCAAACATTTTTATGCATTCGCGCGTAATAGTATGCATCTCCAATTCTCAGACGCCCACTATTCGAGATGTCAAAGCAGATAAATTCTAGAACTTAATCATAGGATTCTTTTCACCTACTTTCAGCTCAATCATGTGTATTGTCTCAACCCAGCTGCCTGAGCCCTCGTCGTTAAAGAATATCGTTTAGGAAATACGATAAGTGGATATTAAGTGGTTAGATCCTAGCGACCCAGGTGCATCGTTTCCAAATATCGAGGAGGCACTAACTAATCCCGAAGGTCTACTCGCAGCGGGTGGTGATTTAAGCATTACACGATTATTGAATGCTTATCGCAGTGGAATCTTTCCTTGGTATGAAGATGGACAACCTATATTGTGGTGGTCACCTAACCCAAGAGGTATTTTGTTTACAGATAATTTTCGAATATCAACAAGCCTTCGAAAAACGTTGCGCAAACATAAATGGTCGGTGACTTTTGATGGTGATTTTAAAAAGACTGTAATTGCATGTGCCGCACCACGAAGCTATGCACGCGGTACTTGGATCACCAATGAGATGGCTGAAGCCTATACAGACTTGCATCAACAAGGTTATGCCCACTCTGTGGAGCTTTGGGATTACCAAGAACGTTTGGTAGGTGGAATTTATGGGGTATTAATTGGAAAAATGTTTTTTGGTGAATCTATGTTTAGTTTTCAAACCAACGCATCAAAAGTTGCGCTTGCTTATGTTGTTAGACATTTGCATCACTGGGGTTTTACCTTGTTAGACTGCCAACTGCCCTCAGCACATTTGGCAAGCTTGGGTGCTGAAACAATATCGAGAACAGAATACATAAAATTAATGACTCCATTATGCAACCAGCAGCTTAATCATTTTAAATGGAAATTAGACGAATCTTTAGATGTTGCCAATTGGAAACCGTGATCATACCTGCTATAGCCACGGATCAACTGCTATCCCATCAATAGGCAATCCAGTAGTCTTATCCAGAACAAGCGCTAAATCATTATTTTTTCCTACAAGGGGCAAGAACAATAAATCATCAGCATTATCAGCATGACTTTTTAGAAATTTTTCAACTTTTTGTTTATTTTTTCCCTTTGCATCAACAAGCGCTGAGAGGTTCTTTGCTTTTTCTAAAACTTTATCTTTGTTTTCCAAATAAATCTTGTAATATTCAGGTCTTCTTTCAAGATCGGGCTTTTTTTCTATAATAACTTCAAACATGAATTTATTTCTTTCCTCTTTATCTTCCGGAAAGTCGGCAAACACTAAGATAGGGCCTTTATTTGGTTTGTTTTTTAATTCAGGGTATTTAATTTTCGATTCATCAATCTCAACCCTGCCCACAACCTCAAAACGGTCTACAGCAAATACTAAATAGTACGGGCGCTCACCGTATATGACATGTATTCCATACACTAGAGCAGATAGCTGTATTGTCGCAATGATACACATATCGAACACAAATCCAGGTTTGCCTTTTTTAAAAAGAATCAAGGTAAGCAAAGGACCTAGAACAAGATCAACTCCTACGAGCACGCGTAATACTGTCCACGCACCATTAGCTTCAAAATATGGATGCGGATACCAATAAAAGAAAATTAAAGCAATTACGAAACCGACTATGGTTACACTAATGGCAAAATGGATTGAAAACGCCTTAATTTTATCTACTGAGATCAGCATTGGAGATCAAAGATACAAAAGCTTATGTAATAATTTTATGTATCTAGAAAATTTGAGCAACTATGAATAATACTCGAATACAGCCATTTATCGGTCAAAACATTTTAAAGTTATTAATCGACGACACGAATGACTCCTAATCCCTTATCTCTTAGAAGATGTTGTATGCCAGTGTCTCCCCAAAAGTGACCCGCCCCAACAGCAAAAAAATAAGATTGAGAAGGATCGCTCTTTATTATCTTTGCGATTCTAGTCGCCATCAAAACATTTCGGTCAAATAGTATCTTTTGCATAAAGTCTTTGGAAAATTGATCTTCCTTAATATATTTCACAAATAATTGACCAAATGTATCTATATCACCTTGCATGTAATATTTTACGAATTCTTCCGCAATGCTCGTTCCTTCTTCATTTGCCTGTTCCATAAACTCTACAGTATCACTAAGCATTTTTAACTGTTCATCTTGTGTTAAATTTCCAAAATATTGCATTTGTTCATGAGCACTTTCTAATCCACCTACAATTTTACCCTCATGACTTGCGCGCTGATAAAGCTGCGCATCCATTGGCGAAACACCGGGATTACTTAGTTGTTGCTCAAGCAAAGATAGACTTGTTGCGAGAGCCCAAATTTTAAATTTTATGAAAGGCTCTACGGTTAGTGCTGGATTAATATTTTTAAGAAGATTTTCAGTCCTTTGTAGTAATTGTGTAGGTACAATATCAACAAGCGTGGCTTCACCATCTAACATTAAGTAACTGACTTGAGAAAGCATATCTTTTGTGCCGAGCGGAATTTCAGTATATACGCAGTTGCTCTCTTTAAATGCATTATCAACACTTGAATGCAATGTGGTTATACGTGGGTCTGGTAAGTGAATAGTGCCAAATAGATACGAAGGCTGTTCACCTTTAATTTTCCATAAAAAAGGCTTCTCAATTGATTCTGCATGGACACAATTCGATACAAAAAGTATGAAGATATAAAAGAATATTAACCTATGATTAAATTTTAAGTTATCTAACACATTCCACCTTTAGCAAAGTAAAGTTAAGTGATGCAACCAAGTACAAGAATAAAAATTAAAGCTATAAATTATCTAAAATTGCACGTTTTACAGAATCTAGCTGTGCATCAATAGTTATTAGTTCAGATTTGCTTTGCTTGATCGCAATATCCGGATCTTTCAAGCCATGGCCAGTCAAGGTGCAAACTACAGTACTTCCATTTGGTATGTTGCCTTTCTCAATATCATGCAACGCACCTGTTACAGATGTGGCTGAAGCTGGTTCGCAAAAAACACCTTCACTTGAAGCTAGTAATTTTTGTGTGGCTAAAATCTCTTCATCAGAAAAAGAATAAAACCAGCCTTTTGATTCTTGCACCGCTGCATGCGCATAATCCCAGCTTTGTGGGTGACCAATTCGTATCGCTGTTGCTACAGTCTCAGGATTATCTAGCATTTTTCCTTTAATAAACGGTGCAGCACCCGCAGCTTGGTAACCCAACATCTTAGGTTTTGTAGCGACTTTAGGCGTGGTAATAAATGGACATTCACCATTGCAGTACCCACACGCCTGGGTAACATTATGTCCACTACTTGCAGCAAGTTCAGAATAGCCGGTCCAATGCGCAGAGATATTACCGGCATTTCCCACGGGTATACAGTGAAAGTCAGGTGCACGACTTAATGCTTCCACAATTTCGTACGCTGCAGTTTTCTGTCCTTGCAAGCGATAAGGATTAATAGAATTAACGATGTCCACGGGCGCTTCTTTTGCAACTTCTTTTACTAAACGCATGCCATCATCAAAATTACCACGGATTTGTAAAATGATTGCACCATGCATCATCGCTTGTGCAAGCTTTCCCATTGCAATTTTACCATCCGGTATCAGTACAAAGGCTTTAATACCCGCTCTTGCCGCATAGGCTGCGGCCGATGCAGAGGTATTACCAGTAGAGGCACAAATAATTGCACGACTTCCTTCAGACACAGCTTGAGTAACTGCAACGGTCATGCCACGATCTTTAAATGAACCCGTTGGGTTCAAGCCTTCATATTTCAGATACAGTTTGATGTCTTTTTGATTTACCTGCTCTAAATTATGACATTGAATTAATGGTGTATCCCCTTCACAAATACTGATAACTCTACAATTTGGTGAAAGAGGTAAAATAGAACGATAGCGGTCGATGAGACCGGTGTAAGCTTTTTTATCCATATTTATATTAGTTAAGAAAGTGTTTCTAAGCGTATACGCATTATTTTGCTGGTTACCACCTGCAAATTTTCTATCTCTTTAATTGCTTGATTCATATTTTGCTCATTCACCTCATGCGTGAGAATAATGATCGGTACGCTTTTGGCATTTGCTTGTGGTTCTTTTTGAATAATCGCCTCAATACTGATGGTGTGATTTGCAAATATTTGTGTGACATCTGCTAACACGCCAGGGCGATCCTGCACGTGGATGCGCAAATAATAGGCCGTTGATACATCATCCATGGATATCACTGGGATATCAGATAAAGCATCAGGTTGAAATGCCAAGTGTGGTACACGATTCTCCGGATCTGAAGTTAACGCGCGTACCACATCTACAAGATCGGCGACTACAGCTGAACCAGTTGGCTCTGCACCTGCTCCGGCACCATAATATAAGCTAGGCCCTAGCGCATCAGCTTTAACTAATACGGCATTCATAACACCATCAACATTTGCAATAAGACGTCGGTAAGGTATTAAAGTTGGATGCACCCTAAGCTCCAATCCATTTACCGTTCTTTTTGCGATACCTAAATGTTTAATGCGATAACCAAGCTCAGCTGCATACGCAACATCCGCACTAGTAATTTCAGTAATTCCTTCTGTATATACCTTTTCAAATTGCAACGGTACGCCAAACGCAATTGATGCCAAAATTGTTAATTTATGCGCTGCGTCAATACCTTCGATATCAAATGTTGGATCAGACTCTGCATAACCAAGCTGCTGCGCTTCTTTTAATACGTCATCAAAGTCTCTACCTTTGTCACGCATTTCCGTCAAAATATAATTGCCGGTGCCATTGATGATGCCTGCCAGCCATTGAATGGAGTTACCGGCTAAACCCTCACGTATTGCCTTAATAATTGGGATTCCACCTGCAACCGCTGCTTCAAATGCAACAGTTACACCCTTATCTTGCGCATGTTGAAATATTTCATTGCCATGTAAAGCAATAAGCGCTTTATTTGCGGTGACTACATGCTTGCCATTGTTTATCGCTTTCAAGACTAATTCACGTGCTTGGTCAGTGCCGCCAATAAGTTCTAGTACAATTTCAACTTCTGGATCATTAACAACTTTATTTGGATCTTCAGTAAGCGTGATGGCTGAGGTATCACATGCACGTTGTTTTTTAATGTTTCGTACACTTGCAATAGTAATTTGAATTCCACGTCCCGCACGTCGCGCAATTTCATCTGCATTACGTGACAAAATATTAGCTACACCACTACCTACGGTCCCTAAACCTAATACACCGACTTTAACTGGTTCTAACACACCATTACTCTTATAGTCTTTACACTCTATGTGTTTTTTAACATTTTCTTGATGCCTCTGACCGCTTGTCGAGTTCGATGTTCATTTTCAATCAAACTAAATCGTACATGCGTATCACCATACTGGCCAAACCCTACCCCAGGTGACACTGCTACTTGCGCCTCTTCTAATAATTTTTTGGAAAACTCCAAAGAACTCAAATCATGATATGGTTCGGGAATTTTAGCCCATACAAACATAGTGCCCTTAGGTTTCTCTACCTTCCAACCTGCACTGTTTAATCCCTCACACAATACATCGCGACGACTCTTATATGTTGCGCGCACATCATCAATGACTTCTTGTGGGCCTTCGAGTGCAGCAATTGCTGCAACTTGAATTGGTATGAACATACCATAATCTAAATAAGATTTTATACGTGACAGTGCCGCAACTAATTTTGGATTACCACACATAAATCCAACACGCCAACCAGGCATGTTATAGGTCTTTGATAGAGAATAAAATTCTACGGCAATTTCTTTAGCACCAGGTACTTGTAATATTGATGGTGACTCATACCCATCAAATGTAATCTCGCCATAAGCAATATCATGTACTAGCCATATACTATGTTCTTGTGCGATCGATACTAGTCGCTCTAAAAAGGCGAAATCAACACACTGCGTGGTAGGGTTGCAAGGAAAATTTATAATCAGCATTTTTGGCTTTGGCCAGGAATCTTGAATCGCTTTTTCCAATTCTGAGAAAAAATCTGAATCTTCTACTAGCGGTACATATATAATTTCTGCACCTGCAATTACGCAGCCATACGCATGGATCGGGTAAGCAGGATTAGGAACTAATACAGCATCGCCGGGCCCCAATGTTGCTAAAGTTAAGTGAGCAAGCCCTTCTTTAGATCCAATAGTAACAATGGCTTCTGCTTCTGGATCAATTTCAACAGCAAATTTGCGCTGATACCAATTTGCAATGGCCTTGCGTAAACGAGGGATACCACGAGAAAGAGAATATCGATGCGTATCTTCACGCAATGCCGCCTCAACTAGCTTCTCAACGATATGTCTAGGTGGCGGTCGATCCGGGTTTCCCATCCCAAAATCGACAATATCTTCACCTTTCGCTCTCGCATTGGCCTTGAGTTCGTTTACGATATTAAATACGTAGGGCGGGAGCCGTGAAATTCTTGCAAAATCATCCATTAGATAAGTCTATCCTGACAAGCGCGAAGTATAATACGCGATTCAATATCAACTGCCCAACCAATTTATACTCACACACCTAAAGGACCAGATGAGCCTAACTCAAGACTTTGTAGATGCTAGTTTCATTATCACAGGCTATAGGCCAGGTTGCGTGCTAATTAACAACGAACCTCACTCTCGAAGCCTAGTTGTATGCCCAGACAAGCTAATCACTCCATGGGAAGTTACAAGTGTGGATCAACTGAATGAGGACAACCTCGCAACTATTATCAATTTAGACCCTGAAGTAGTGTTATTCGGAACGGGAGATCAATTAATACTTCCCGAACCAAAAATCTTGGCGCTATTCGCGCAATACAGAATTGGACTAGAAACTATGATAACGAATTCAGCATGTAGAACTTATGGGGTACTCATTGCAGAAGGACGCAGAACAGCAGCGGCATTTATATTCCCAGATGACAAAGAAATTAGTGCTTAGGTAAGTATTTAAGTGGATCTACCGGCTTTCCATTATGCCGAATCTCAAAATGCAGTTTCGGCGCTTTTGTACCAGTACTACCCAGTTCTGCTATTTTTTGGCCGCGTGTAACTGCACCACCTTCTTTTACTAACAATTTTCTATTATGAGCATAGGCACTTAAGAACTGTTCACTATGTTTAACTATGATTAGATTGCCGTAACCCAACAGTCCATCACCGCTATACACCACTTTTCCAGAAGATGCTGCAAATACGGGCTGACCCACTTTACCTTCGATATCGATTCCTTTGTTACCTCCAGCCTTTATAGAATATGTGCTAATTATTTTTCCTTTTGTTGGCCAACCCCACTCATGCTTAATTGGTTTGCTACTAGTTTTCTTAGGTTTTGATACAGAAGCAGTTGGAGTTTTAGACTGTTTAGATTTATTCGCCGTTGTTGTAGATTTGGATTTAGTATTAGCAGTCTTTGCTCTAGTTTTTACAGCATAGGTCTTAGAAGTTATTGGCGGACGTGTTAGTCGTAATCTTTGGCCTGCATAGATGGTATAAGGTGCGCGTATGTTATTCCATCCACCGAGCTCTTTATAGTCAATACCATGTTGCCATGCAATTGAATATAAAGTCTCGCCAATTAGTACAGTGTGATAACCATAATCATAATCATAATAAACCTTGCTATTATAATTTGTCGCACATGCAATGAGCATGATTAAAAAAGTACTGACTAATACAATACGAATTCGCTTGAGCATCAATGTAAATATTTGAAATAAACGATGGCGGCTATTAATAATAAGACCGTAATCCAACCAATCCATTCCACATATTTAATTACTAGCGGCTCAAGCTTAGGGCCTGCAATTTTAAGCAAGCCTGCAACAAGAAAAAAGCGCGCGCCTCTTCCAATAAATGAAGCAATAACAAACGGGATGATTGCTAGAGAAAGTAATCCGGCTGTGACTGTAAATAGCTTATATGGTATGGGTGAAAACCCAGCAACAAATACAACCCAAACTCCCCATTCAGTAAACCAAGCACGTGTTATTTCAAACTTTGGCCAATATGAAGAAGTTTGTAACCATGGTTCAATGTATTCAAAAGCAAAAGCACCAATTAAATAACCAAAAATACCACCTAACACTGAGGTGATCGTAGTTAAAAACGCAAACCACCAAGCTCGATCTGGTCGAGCTATTGACATCGGCGCAAGCATTACATCAGGTGGAATTGGAAAAAAAGAAGATTCTGCGAAACTTAAACTGCCTAGGTAATAGACTGCATGTGGATGCTTTGACCATCCTATTACTTTGTTATACAACCAAGTGAAAATATTCATTATAAAAAAATCACTGAATTTCAAATTTTTCCTTGAATGAGTGGCACAAAACTCACTGCTCCTAGATTTTTTTCTTGAATACCATCCTTTGTCTTATTCATTAAAATCAAATCTTGTATTGCGGATGTTCGTCCTACAGGGATTACTAAACAACCATTTTCCGCTAATTGATCAATTAATTGTGATGGAATTTCTTTTGGGGCTGCAGTCACAACAATTGCATCGTATGGCGCATAACTTTCCCAACCCCAAGTACCATCTGATAATTTAAATTTTATATTTCGTAAACCGAGATTTAATGCTCGTCGTCGCGCTAGTTGATACAGAGGCTCAATACGCTCAACGGTGTAAACCTCTTTAACCAAAGCAGCAAGTATCGCCGCTTGATAACCCGATCCCGTACCTATCTCTAAAACTTTTTCGGGTATTCCATTTTGCATCATTGCTTCCGTCATTCGTGCGACTACATAAGGTTGTGAGATTGTTTGTTTGTGGCCAATAGGTAAAGCCGTGTCTTCATATGCACGTGAGGCTAGAGCTTCATCCACAAATAGATGCCTAGGTGTCATACGCATTGCTTCTAATACATTAACATCGCATATGCCTTTTTCCTCTAAGCGGGCAATCAAGCGGTCCCTTGTACGCTGCGAAGTCATACCAATGCCTTCATGTACGTTGTGTTTCATGACAAGCCTTAAAACAAGTGGATCAAATTATTTTGCAATTAGACACCCAATCGGCTACTTCTTGCATCGCATTGTAGTGTGTGAGATCAAGATGCATTGGTGAAACAGAAACATATCCATTTTTAATGGCATGAAAATCAGTACCTGGTCCAGCATCTTGTTCAGGCCCAGCCGCGCCTACCCAATAAATCGGATTACCTCGTGGATCTTCAGATTTAATTACAGGTTCAGCCTTATGACGATTTCCCAAACGCGTGGCCTGTATACCCTTTAATTCTTCTTTAGGTACATTAGGTATGTTTATATTAATTATCACATCGTTAGGTAGTTGAGTCGTCGTGAGCTTAGAAATAATTTCAAAGCTAACCTGTGCCGCAACCTCTAAATATAGCGGCTGAAATGAGGTAACCGAAATTGCAACTGCGGGCAGCCCTAAAAATCGACCCTCCATCGCAGCTGCCACCGTACCCGAATATATGACATCATCACCAAGATTAGCACCGGCGTTAATGCCAGCCACTACAATATTAGGCTCATCTTTAATCAAGCCAGTGATAGCCAAATGTACACAGTCCGTAGGTGTACCATCCACGCTATACCAGTTTTCAGCTACCACTCGGGCACGTATAGGCCGATCTAAGGTTAAAGAATTGCTAGAGGCACTACGATCTCGTGTAGGTGCCACAACAGTAATCTTGCCAAATGGAGCCAACGCCTTCGCTAGCATTGCAAGTCCGGTAGCATAAATACCGTCATCGTTACTCAATAATAGGTGCATTGCAGCTGCTGAAATTCTTTAGTGTGGAAGGTAGAATGAAGCCAAGAATTTAGCCAGGAATAGTAGCAAATTTAAATACCTGTATGGAAATGTGGATATGTCCCAGCATGGAAGTTCAAAGTCAAATGACAGCCCTCGCTTTGCAGATCTTCTCAGCGATGTAAAACCCCTTAATTCGAATCACTCAAATATAGCAGAAGACCACGCACCTAAGCCTAAACCCACTCCCAGAGAAACACTCAAAGATAAACAGCGTGTTCTAAATGAATCTTTAGACATTAGCCTTGAATTTGAAGATTTACAACCGGGTGATACTCTTTCTTTTTGTAGACCTGGGATTCAAAAAAATATATTCCGGAAACTTAAAAAAGGGCAATTCAGCGTAGGCGCCGAATTAGATTTGCACGGAATGACTATTGCTGAAGCTCAACCAGCGCTTACTCAATTTATACGAGTATCTCGAGAGAAAAATATACGTTGTGTAAGGATTATTCATGGAAAGGGATATGGCTCTAGCAATAAAGGGCCAAAACTAAAACCAATGGTCAATCAATGGCTACAAAAAAGAAATGAAATATTAGCTTTTTGTTCAGCACGTCCTATCGATGGCGGTACTGGAGCAGTATACGTATTGTTGAAATCCCTTCCTTAGTTAGGGCCAGTGAATAGTTAAGAATGATTCTGCAGAAATATATTGGAATCTAAATTAGATAGCGGCTCTTCAAAAATATATGTTTGATTTCCACCAGAATTTTTGGCTGTATAACATGCCATATCTGCAAATTTTAACACTTGATTAAAGTCTATATCATTTTGATCTACACCTACTATACCAACGCTTATACCAACTTTTAATTTAGTCCCATCCTATTCCATTACGTAATCACTAATTTTCTGACAAATAGTCTCTGCAATTGTAATTCCTTTTTTCAAGGGACAACATTTCAGTAATAATCCGAACTCATCACCACCCAAACGAGCAACAATATCCCCTTCACGCACTTGTTCTTTTAATAATTTACCTATTTGAATTAGCATGCGATCACCTGCGGCATGTCTTGCAATATCATTAACCTTTTTAAATCCATCGAGATCGCAAAATAAAATGGTATGATGGAAACGACCCTTATCATCGCGCCGAATCGATTTATAAAATGCATCTTTAAAACCGCGGCGATTGTATATCGGAACTAACGGATCGTGTATGGCTTGTAATTTTATTTTCGTATTCGCACGTTGCAGTGATTGTAATAACAATGCAACATATGGCGGAATAATAATCATCATCGCAAATACGGTAATAGTAATTAATACTTCATTGCGCCAATACTCACTCACGAAAACCACATAACCAAACCCAACCAGTGAGATAAAAAGGGTAAAAAATAAATAACGCACACCATAACGAAATCCATTACCTACTATTATCAATAAATACACTACAGAAAATGGTGCGGTATAGGTCTTGCCTAGTAATAGCGCAATTGAAATAAACGTTACATCATGAAATAAGCCAGAAATTCTGCGTGCAATTGACGGCGCGGTATAAATAATTATGCTGACAATAATCAACACACATATGCTTATCGAAATTCCAGTTAATATATAAATTTTGTTCAATACATCAGCCTTGATTTGACTGCGAAAATAAGGAGAGAGGAAATAACCAAACATGAACAACACCATCACGATACGCAGCATCGATTGAGCAAATTCGCTATCCTCACGCGAAGCGATGCGCTGATTTATGGCTTCAAGCATGGTGGTATCAGTGTTAGCCCTTTACATTTAGCAGCGATCCATCTGAGTGTGATCGCAGACTATACCTCTTTATTATACAATTACTTAATGAGATTATTTTTATATATAGAACTAAGCTGGAATTTTAAATCAAAAACTTATTGGATCTGCTTAAAGTCGACAGGTTGCAGATTCTCTGCTCTAGCCGGCTTAACTAAATCTGCTTTTTGCTGAAACGATCAGAACATAGCCGATTAAGTATGCTACTAGCAGTTTATGAATTGAGGCAATTATTTAGATTTTTTAATTTCATCACATGCTTGCATAAACTGTTCACGTGTAATTTCTCCCTTGGAAAACAGCCTCAAATATTTTTTTGCATGATTGTTTTCATCAGCCCATTCTATGGTTTCAAGAAAAGCCCTCTGTTCCTCACCAGTGAGGCCATATAATTTTCTTGCCAATTCAATGGATTTAAATCCTGTACTCATATTAGTTTCATCAATTAATATAGTTTTGACTTTTAAAAAATAAGGTTAACTATAAAAAATAACAGAACATATTAGGCAAATATACTCTATATATACATAAAAAAATTAGCGGTTTGTCTTGAGTCACTGAATCGCTTGAGAGCCGACAATACACCACATTTGGAAGTGGGCTGATGGCTCGGTATAAATACTATAGACCTGGGCAATCAAGCAAATATCTCAAAGTTTGACAATTGCAATTTACTTTTTCATATACCCTTGTGGGCGCAAAGCGACATCGCATTCAATTGCAGCGCAAACAGATCCATCTTTTAAATAGTATGCATATTTGAATGTAGGTGTACTGCGGCCTCTCTCTTTAAGATCTTTTTCAATTTTGGGCACCAAATCTGGCGGAAAATCAAAACGTAATTCTAAATCAGTAGTACCCGCACGTATGAAATCTATTTGTAATTTGCGTGTCCAGGCTGCATAGCCTGGAAACAACTTTCCACATGAAAGCGCTGCAATAGGATCTGCAAGGGATGCAATAAATCCGCCAAACATCGTACCTTGATGATTGATTGCAGCTTTAGACAGTGGAAGTAGTAATCGAATTTTACGCCAGTCTGGAGTGAGTTCCAAAATTTTGACTTGCATCATTTTAAACGGCTCAAAGTTTTCGAGCCGTTTGATGGCACCGCCTAGTTCAACATCAGCCATTCTGAAACTCCCCTAAAATATAGTTTTTTTTATCTCAACTTTTACTTTTTCTAATTGTTGATGGATTACTTCGGTGTTTGCGTGATCATAAAACACAGTAGATTGTTTCGCTTTGCTCACAATAGCAACGAAGGTTAAATGTCTACTTAGTTTGAGGTGTGATTAAGCGGCCTCTTTGGCATTTTTACTAGTCGATTTCCTAGCTGCTTTTTTAACCGATTTCTGTGCTGCGACTTTTTGAGCAGGCGGAAAATCATCTACCATAATTGCTGCACGTGTTGCCACATGTGCTTCTTCAACTAATTTTGCTTCTTGTTGGGTTATCACGCCTTGAGCAACTGCATCTTCTAACCAATTGTTCGGTCTACCCAACTCAGGAGCAAATATGCGTGCATTTCTAAGCTTGCGCCCCGCTTCTCTAGCGGCAACCACAGCATTAAATGCGTATTGAACACGTCCTAATGGATCTTGTGGATCTACGCTCTTAAAAATTCCATCCGTAAGACGGTCTCTTGCTTCAGAAGGTTCGATCAACATTTTTGCGACCTCATGTCCTACGCGATCATTTGGGTATCGCAAGCTTTTGCCTGTTGGAAAAACAAAAATTCGAAGAATTTGTCCAAAGAAAACTGATGGGAAATTACGCATGATCTCATCTAATGCATCTTGCACATTGTAAAGACAATATTTTGTACTCCATTCCACCAGTGGCAAGTCTTCTGCTGGTCGCCCTGTATCTTCAAATCGTTTTAATATTGCTGAGCATAAATACATATAACTTAGCGCGTCAGCAAAACGGCCAGAGAGTTTCTCTTTGCGTTTTAATCCACCGCCTAAAAACAACATCGCAAAGTCAGAGATAAATGCATAACTCGCACTCATCCTAGCCAAACGCTTAAAGTAGCCTTTAGTTGGTCCTTGAATAGGACTTGGTGCAAGTCTGCTACGTGTTAGACCATACAAAAATGATCTTGCACCGTTGCGGACGGCATAACCTAGATGTTTAAATAAAGCCTGATCAAACTGTTCAAGTCCTGCCTCTTGATTTGGATTGGATGCAGCATTAACTTCTTCGATTAAATGCGGATGACAACGCATCGCGCCTTGACCAAAAATAATCAAACTTCGTGTTAGGATATTTGCGCCTTCAACGGTGATACTAATTGGTATAGATTGATAAACGCGTGCAAGATAATTACTTGGGCCAATACAAATACCTCTGCCGCCATGTATATCCATGGCATCGTTAATGACCTGACGCATACCTTCTGTGTTGTGATATTTAAGGATCGCGGTGACCACAGAAGGCTTTTCACCATGATCAATTGCTGAAGCAGTAAGCCTGCGCCCTGCCTCCATCATGTAGGTCAAGCCCCCTATTCTTGTTAGCGCTTCTTCAACACCTTCGAACTTTCCAATTGGAACATTGAATTGTTTACGTATACGTGCGTATGCACCCGTCATATAACTGGCAAACTTTCCGGATCCGGTTCCTAAGGCGGGTAATGAGATACCGCGTCCAACAGAGAGACACTCAACTAGCATGCGCCAACCATTGCCAATTTGTTCTTGCCCACCAATGATCCAATCCATGGGTATAAACACATCTTTGCCCCAATTCGGTCCATTTTGAAATGCGGAATTAAGCGGATAATGACGATTACCGATGTTTACCCCATCGGTGTTAGTAGGAATTAATGCACAGGTGATGCCTAAATCTTCTTTATCGCCTAGCAATCCATCGGGGTCATAGGCTTTAAATGCAAGGCCTAAAACTGTAGCTACCGGACCGAGTGTGATATAGCGTTTTTCCCAATTGAGACGTAGACCTAAAACTTCCTTTCCT
>JBFGJY010000047.1:0-19150 GCA_041576975.1 Gammaproteobacteria bacterium
GTGTCGACAATGATCCCAACGCCAAGTAACACCACGCCGGTCCACACCCACGGACCGCCCGCTAATACTCCAAATAGGGTTGCGACAATCAGTAACGGCGCTAAATAATATCGCGTGTTGATTAAAAATTTCTTCATGTTGATCTCCTATTGCCTACAGGCAAATAGCCAGCAATTTAAATTTGTGTCTGAAAATATACCACTAACTATCAAATTTACAAGCACATTACATGTCTTTGACCTATATTTGTCTAGTACAGAGGTTTAACGTTGCCCTATCTATGTTATAATTATTTGATATTATCTCGACAAAAAGTTAAACAAACCTAGGACAGACAAACGTGGCCACTAGACAGACAAATGTCATGGAGAGCCAGCATCCGATTCAAGTCGTGGCTACACGCACGGGTCTCAGCACCGATGTAATTCGTGCCTGGGAAAGGCGTTACAGTGCGATAACACCCATACGTGCCTCAAACAGTCGCAGACTATACACTGACGATGACGTAGAAAAACTCATTCTATTACGGCGTGCAACTTCGGCAGGTCGTCGCATAGGTGATGTTGCCACGTTAACCATCAAACAGCTACGCAACTTAGTTGATACCGATGAAACTGCAGTAGCTCGGCTACCGATTTCCGACATGCAGCAACGCCCAAGCACGGGATCAGTAATGGAGTATTTTGATGATTGCTTGGATGCCATTATTCGCTTACACAGTGAAGATCTATACCGCTTTTTAAATAATGCATTAAAATCGCTTGGCGTTTTATTTCTGCTCGAGGATCTATTAAGGCCCTTGCTAGCACACATTAAAGAGGAATGTCGTCGAGGCGCCTTACGTGAAGCGCACTACTCAATTGCATTGCATACTTTTCGTAGCTTTCTCTCTGGCCTAATGATGAGTGAGCCTCATGTTGAACTAGATCATAAGCTTGTCAGCGCATCACTAACCGGTCAAATAAATGACCTTTCCGCATTGCGTCTAGCAGTTGCCGCTAAGTCTCATGGCTGGCAAGCCATATTTATCGGTGTAAATATCACGGTTGAAGAAATTGTCTATGCACAAGATCAAACTAATGCGCAACTCGTGGCAATTGGAATTACTCGGCCCACTGATGACCCATTGCTTGCAAATCAATTACGTCGCTTACGCGCCGAGTTAAATGAGGATATTGAGATCGTAATCACCGGCAGTGGTGCAGCAGCATACTTCGACATCTTGCAAGAAGTACAAGCCAACTATATTCAGACTATTAGTGAGTTACCTCTACTTCTAGACCGTATCAAACAATACACACGCATCGAGCACTAATTGTATCTATCTCGATCCCCATGAAGCGTTACATTTGATACACTTGCGAAAACAAGAACAATCCTCACAATACACTGCATCATGTCATCTCTGCATGGATGCGATTTGAATACTAGGACCACAGCTACTTACACGTGTCACAAAAGAACGCATTTTCTTATGAAGAATTACTAGCTTGTGGTCGAGGCGAGATGTTTGGACCAGGTAATGCACAGTTACCCATGCCAAATATGTTGATGATTGATCGAATCACCAAAATTGCAAACGATAGTGGTCACTATGGTCGTGGTGAAATTCAAGCCGAACTTGATATCAAACCTAATCTATGGTTTTTTGATTGTCACTTTCCTGGTGATCCGGTTATGCCAGGCTGCTTAGGTTTGGACGCAATGTGGCAGCTGTTAGGATTTTTTATTGCTTGGCAAGGTAATCCAGGAAAAGGCAGGGCATTGGGTGTAAATGAAGTGCGATTTACGGGACAGGTATTACCTACAGCAAATATAATTAACTACCAGCTTGATATTAAGCGAGTAGTTAAACGAGGGGCAACAATGGGAATTGCTGACGGCACTATGTCTGTTGATGGTAGAAAAATTTATTCTACAAAAGACTTACGTGTCGGATTATTCTTATCTACAAGTGATTTCTAGGTCAACCAGTGATTTTTAAAACAGTCACTTAATCTGCAATAAACTCGATCTTGGAATGCGTACCATCACAAAAGGGACTATTACTACTGTGTCCACAACGACACAAGGTGCCAACTTTACGAGTAATATTAACTTGCTGCGCTGAATCTTGAATACATACTACACCTCTAAAACTTAATGGCCCATTTGCTTGCAGTTTAATTTCTAGAGTTCCTTTGTTAATCAAATTATCTTCTGAAGGTGGTGGATGTTTAAATTCGCCATTGTCTCGATAATTATATTTTTTATGTTGGCCATCACAATAAGGCTTGTTGTTAGAATTTCCACAACGACATAGAAACAGTTCTTTGGTTTTTTCTAGCAAATTGCCATTAGCATCTATTAGTTCAAGCTTGCCGGTGATATTCAATGGTCCATTTTGATATGGAGCAATGATATTTTTCTTAGGTGTCTTAAAAATTTTATTTATTATTTTTATCATTGCGTAATATAAAGTGGCCCATTTGGACCAAGCGGAATACCCAACATCATCCAAGCAAATAAAAATAGAGTCCAGGTAATTGAAAACGCAATAGTATATGGCAGCATGATGCTAATTAATGTACCCAAACCGGACTTAGGAAGATATTCTTTTAAAAGTGCCAGTACAATAATTAAATATGGATTGAGCGGGGTTATCACATTTGTCACAGAATCACCAATGCGATAGGCCACTTGAGTAAGTTCAGGGCTGACTCCTAGCTGCATAAAAATGGGTACAAATACCGGTGCAAAAAAGGCATATTTAGCCGACATTGAGCCAATAAAAATATTGCCCGCCATCACGATGAGAATAAATACCGCAATTAGAAAATATACACTTATATTTATTGATGCCAGCCACTGTCCTCCGCCAATAGCAAGCATCTCCCCTAAATGAGAGTATTTAAATGCTTCAATAAATTGTGCTGCAAAAAATGCTAATACAATGTAAGGCCCAAGTGATGCAAAAGTATCGCCCATCATGCGTGCAATATCTCGATGGCTTGCTATGGTTCCCGCTATAACCCCGTAAACAATCCCTGGTATTAAAAATAATATAAATAAAAGCGGCACCGTAGCTTCTACCCAACGGGGGAAGTGCTCGCCTTTGCCATAAAGCGGCGCACTGGGCACGAAAGTAAAAATTAAAATTCCACTAACAATAAACAATAGGCATAGCGACGCATAAACAACTGCAGTTTTTTCTTTTTTTGTTACTGTGTATAAATTTGTAACATACAGCTGCTTATTTAGTGATTTAGTTTCGGTAGTTTGTGCGATTTTATGTTTGGGTGAGGACGGTGTAGAAGAAATGAGAAATCTTGGTTCTACGTAACGTGCTGTAACTATCCAACCTACTATAGTTAATAAAAATGTGGATGCGATCATAAACCACCAATTACACGTAACTGCAATTTGATAGTCATGATCTAATACTTGCGCACCTGCTTGCGAAAATCCTGCAAGCAGTGGATCCAAACTGGTAATCAACAAATTTGCACCAAAACCTGCAGATACGCCCGCAAAAACCGCCGCAATGCCCACTACCGGAGAGCGATTAGACAATATAAACAATACTGCAGCGATAGGTGGTAACACGACATATCCTGCATCGAGAGCAATTGAAGACATAATACCTAGAAATATCATTGCCGGTGTCAGCCATACGCCCTTCACATGCATGCTGGCCATATGTAAAACAACAGGTAAGAAACCACTGCGATCAGCAAGACCGATACCTAACATACCTACTAGCACAATTCCCAAAGGCGGAAAATTAATAAAGTTATGCACCAGGTTGCTCAATAGCCACCAAATACCCTCTGCTGTTAATAAACTTTTAGCAATAATGGGTTTGGCACTTATTCCATTCGATTGATCAGCCGTATTAATAACAGACCAATCCAGTACCGACGCAATGTGCGAAAGTGCCATCACAACTAATAATCCAATAAAAAATAATGCAACAGGATCAGGCAACCGATTGCCTATGCGCTCAAGCGCATCGAGAGTTCGATGCGCTTGATCACTATTGTGTGTTCTTTCAGACAAGAATGATTTTTTTAAAATGATTTAGTCTGTAGACAATAAGCTCTTTGAAACGATTTCATACACACCTTTAGAAAGATCTTTATGCTTAGCAATAAATTTGAGTTGATCTTGCATTTTTTTTCTACATGGTTCTGCGTATTTTTGCCAACGCATCAATGACCTTGCCAAACGTGATGCAACCTGTGGGTTTAATTTATCTAGTGCGATGACTTGTTGTGCGACAAATTCATAACCATCTCCACTTGGGTCATGAAAGGCATATGAATTTTGCCCAGCGAACACGCCTATTAATGCACGCACTTTATTGGGATTTTGTAATGTGAATACCGGATGTCTCATTAGCCTCTTTATGTTCTCTAGTACATTTGGAACTCTGGAACGTGCATGAAACGCCAACCACTTATCCATCACCAAACTATCATGCTTCCATTGTTGTTCAAATAACGAAAGCACCTGTTCTCGTTCATCGCTCTCGTGATGCAACAAAGCATTGATGGCACCAACTTGCTCAGTCATATTTGTAGCCTGAGTAAATTGGTCTAAAGCAAGCCTTAAATGTTCTTTCTTACGCAATACCACCAACAATTGCAGGCAAACATTTTGCAACCGTCGGCGTGCCATTTCTTCTGCGTTGTATTGATACTCAATTTTTTGAAAACATACTTGATAGGTTTTGAGTAAATCCTTCTCAAGATGTTGTGCAACTAAATTTTGCAGGTGGTCACATGCCAACACAATCGCTTGCATATTAATTGGTTTTATATGTTCTTCTAAGTCTTTTTCATTAGGCATAATGAGCAACTCAGCTAACAAACTTTGCTCTGCGTCATTGGATTGCATTGCATGTGCTAATGCCTGATTTAGAGTAGAACTTGAAGCGGGTGCCTTGACATAGGCATTATCAGCAATCATCTCAAGTAAAACTTTTAATGCTAAATGGTTACCGGCATTCCAACGATTGAATGAATCTGGTGAATGTTTAAGTAGGAACGCCAAATCATCGTTGCTGTAGTCATAATTTAAATGCACCGGAGCAGAAAATTCTTGTAATAAATCGGGAATCGGTTTTACTTTTATTTCTTTAAATTGAAAGGTTTGTTCTTGTTTATTGACGAGAAGTGTTTTCGTTGTTTTAGAATCGCTACTATTTAATGGCAGCAATTCACCCATTGTATTGAGTAGAGAAGTTTTTATAGGTATTGCAAATGGATGCTTGTTTTCACTTCCGGGTGTGGCTGGGCATGATTGCTTAAACATAAGTTCATACGTATTAGATGTTGCATCCCAGTTGTCTACGATATCAACCACGGGAGTACCTGCTTGTTCATACCACAGTTTAAATTGTGATAAATCAGCGCCATTCGCATCGGCCATCGCTGTAGCAAAATCATCTGTAGTTACTGCTTGGCCATCGTGACGCTGAAAATACAAATCCATCCCTTTACGAAAACCTTCCATACCAAACATGGTTTGATACATGCGCACGATTTCTGCGCCTTTTTCATATACCGTAAGTGTGTAGAAATTATTGATTTCCATATAAGATGCGGGTCGCACAGGGTGTGCCATTGGGCTGGCATCTTCAGCAAACTGATGGCTTCGTAAAAATCGCACATCACTAATGCGCTTGACAGCACGCGAGGTTACATCAGAAGTAAATTCTTGATCACGAAAAACTGTTAGCCCTTCTTTAAGACTGAGCTGAAACCAATCACGGCATGTCACACGATTGCCGGTCCAGTTATGAAAATATTCATGAGCAACTACCGCCTCAATGTGCATGTAATCTGCGTCGGTTGCCGTTTCTGGACGTGCTAACACGCAGCTAGAATTGAAAATATTCAAGCCTTTATTCTCCATTGCCCCCATATTGAAGTCATCCACCGCAACGATCATGTAGATATCCAGATCACATTCCAGGCCAAAGCGTTGCTCATCCCAATGCATCGATTTTTGTAATGAATGTAAGGCATGTTCACATTTATCTGCGTTATGCTTTTCCGTGTAAATTCGCAACACGATTTCTTTGCCAGATTTTGTGCAATGGACCCCTTCTAGATAGACTAAATTTGCGGCAACTAGGGCAAACAAATAACTGGGTTTTGGAAATGGATCGTTCCATACTGCATAGTGTTGTCCGTCATCACAATTATCTTGCTCGATGGGGTTACCGTTAGACAATAAAACGGGGTAGCGCGATTTATCCGCCTGTAGACGCACGGTGTATATAGACATCACATCGGGGCGATCTAGAAAGTATGTGATTTTGCGAAACCCTTGAGCTTCACATTGTGTACAGAAGTTACCACTGGATTTATATAAACCCTCTAGAGATGTGTTGGTTTGTGGAGTGATTTCAGTCTGAATTTGTAAATTAAACTTTTCAGGCACATTTAATATGCGCAACGCTTCTTCAGTCTGTAAAAATTGCTGAGGGCTTATGCGCTTACCGTCTAACTCGATATAATTTAGTTTTAGCTCTTCGCCATCCAGTACTAAAATAGGAGTATTTTCATTAGATTGAGGGTTACGGCAGACTCGCAGACAAGAAGTCACTACCGTGATTTCCTCACCTAAAATGAAATCAAGGTGGACATGAGTAATCAAAAAAGGCGGGGGTGTATAGTCTTTTAGATATACCGCTTGGGGCTGACCTTCTTTCATAATTCCTACCCTAACCCATTACGATAATAAATGTTAAGCCCTAGATATATGAGATTTCATCGTGTATGACAAACAAAATCACAAATATTACTGGATATCAGTTTATTGAAAATGGTGATGTTGGGTCCGCACACAAAAAAATTCAGGCTATATGTAACCAAACACATCTAAAAGGCACAATATTTATAAGCCCTGAAGGTATCAATTTAAGTCTTGCCGGAAATCAGTCAGATATTGATTTTGCTATTGATCAATTGAAATCAGTATGTGGTTTTACGCAACTTTTACTTAATACTACTTATTCTGCAACGATTCCTTTTAAACGATTATTAGTAAAATTCCGTAATGAACTTGTTCCAACAAAATCCAAACTTAATAATGGCGTTCAAAATGGTAGTGAACAGGCTCTGTCAAAGCAGAAGTGTAATAGTCCAGTTTATATAAATAGCGAGCAGTTAAAACAGTGGCTCGATAACGGCAAAAATTTTGTTTTGTTAGATTTACGTAATGCATTTGAATATGAACTCGGCAGTTTTAATCATGCAAAGCATTTGGAATTAAATCATTTTAGAGAATTAGAAAACACTAATAACAAGCTTACCGATATTCCAAAAGACAAACCGATAGTCACGTTTTGTACGGGTGGAATTCGTTGCGAAAAAGGTGCGCCCTATATTGCTCAACAAGGTTTTGAGCATGTATACCAGCTCAAAGGCGGAATTCTCGATTATCTCAAAGAATTTAAAGACAATTATTGGCATGGGGATTGTTTTGTATTTGATGAGCGGGTCAGCCTTGATCATGAACTTAATCCAACTTACGCAAAGCTTTGTCGTAGTTGTCAAACTGCTTTACAAGAAAATGAAGAAAGATTTTGTTCAACCTGTGCTAGTTTGATTTAAGGAATGAATAAACTAATGGAATTAGTAGACATATGTTTTAATTTCACTAGCAGTGCTTTTCGTGATGATGAAGAAGATGTCATCAAGCGTGCAAACCAGGCGGGCGTGAGTCGTTTTATTCTTACCGGTTCTAATGTGCATGACAGTGAGCATGCCTTACAACTTGCTACACAACATGAGGGTATGTATTCAACTGCGGGCGTTCATCCTCATTTAGCTAAAGAATGGACGGATGAAACTTTAACTCAATTACGCAAACTCGCAATGCATCAAAATGTAGTCGCCATTGGAGAAGCAGGCCTAGACTTCAATCGCAATTACTCAAATCCTGCAGACCAAAAAAAAGTATTTCAAACACAACTTGAGCTTGCCGCCGAGCTTGAAATGCCCATTTTTTTACATGAGCGCGATGCTCATAGAGACTTTTGGAAAATACTGACTCAATTTCGAGGCGAACTCAAAAAAGTAGTAGTCCATTGCTTTACCGGAACAGGGGATCAGCTTGACCGTTATATCGATATGGACTGTCATATTGGTATCACTGGTTGGATCTGTGATGAACGCCGTGGACACCATTTACATAAAATTATTCAGCGTATCCCGAAAAATCGCCTAATGATTGAAACCGATGCGCCTTACTTATTACCAAGGGATTTACCTGCTGAGCCAGCCTTTCCCAAACCAAATGGTAGGCGCAATGAGCCTGCATACTTACCCCATATTTTGAGTACAGTAGCAAAATGCCGCGAAACTTCTGTTGAACAAACCGCTATCGAAACCACACAAACAGCTATGAATTTTTTCTCCTTAATATAGAAATTCTCCCTGACTAGATATAGTTTAAATTGAGTATGACTGTTATAAATTAATCATGACAATTCATGCTGATATTGAACGTAAAATTAGGGATGCATTACACCCTGTATTCTTAGAGGTTGCTAACGAAAGTAATATGCATAACGTCCCCCCTGGTTCTGAATCTCATTTCAAAGTTACCGTTGTGAGCACAGAGTTTGATGACAAAATGCTGGTTGCACGACACCGGATGCTCAATCAATTATTAAAAGATGAGTTAGCTGGACCAGTACATGCTTTGTCGTTAAATACCTTAACGCCTGCCGAATGGCAGGAAAAAAGTGGCGAAATAAGGAAATCTCCACCATGTCTTGGTGGGTCAAAAGCGAGTTAATTAACTTGGCTATTCGATGATAAGCGCGTAAGCGCTGATTCCAGCATTTTTTCATTTATAGGAAACGAGAAAGTCTCAAAAAACTTGTATCGAGCACATAACTTCTCAAACTGGTGTTCATATTCTTGCTCAAAAAATATAATTAAATTCATTTCTGGGTTTTGTTGGGCTATTGCAATCAATGATTCAAGGCTACTAGTGCGATCTCTAAAATCAGATTGATAATTAAATTCTGCAACCACAACTTGTGGCTTAATTTTTTTTAACGTGCCTAATGCTTTGCGCATACTAAAGACAACAATAGGCTCGTAACCATAACGTTTATATAGATCATTAAAATCTGGATAACCGCCTAATTCTACAATAGAGAGTAGAGGCTTTTGAGGACTCATAAGTTGTTTGGTATATTGAGTATTTTAGTAGCGTTTAATCTCATAAGTGTAATTTGGTAATCTGCGCATATCACCGAAGTGCAAAGTAAACTTATTGTTTCGCTTATCTTCAAAATACAGTTCAAGGCTTTCTTTAATTATTGGAAAGGCAAGCTCTTGCCAGGGAATATCTTCTTCTTCCATTAATGCAACTTCTAAGCTTTCAGCTCCAGGACTGGCTTGACCTTCCACCAACGCACCACGAAACATCACATAAACTTGATTTATATGTGGCAAATTATACATAGTGTATAGACTTAGATTAGCTACATGGGCAGTAGCTTCTTCATGCGTTTCGCGTGCCGCAGCCTCAAGAGTTGTCTCCTCATTTTCCATAAATCCTGCTGGCAGGGTCCACTTTCCATAACGCGGTTCAATCGCACGTTTACACATTAGTATCTTACCTTGCCATTCTGCAATACAACCCGCAACGATTTTCGGATTGTGATAAAAAATTTCTTGGCAGGAAATACAAACAAAACGCGGTCGATTATCACCTTCAGGTATAGTTAAGGTTATTTCTGCAGAACCACAACTGCTACAAAACTTCAAAAGATCTCCTCGTGGACTATATTAATCCCACCTTAGCAGAATCTATCGGGATGGTTAAGATTGTAGCACTTGTGAAGTTTCAACTAATGAAACTAGTATGATTCTTGTAACTTTTTTAATCGAGCTCGGCTACAGTAGATTCTACAACAATTACTTCATCCAGCTTTTCTGACTTACCAAAGTAATAACCCTGACCGTAGTCAACTCCTATCTCTTGTAGTTTATTAAGTACCTCTTCATTCTCCACATATTCAGCAATCGTGTTCATCCCCATGATTTTTCCGACATCATTAATCGCTTTGACCATGGCATAATTTACTGGTTCAGTATTAATTCCCTTAACAAACATGCCATCAATTTTAAGTATGTCTACGGGTAGGTCCTTGAGATAGGCAAACGATGAATGACCGCTACCAAAATCATCCAATGCAAATTTACAACCAAATTCTTTTATAATTCGAATAAATTCTGCTGCTTTTTTGATATTTTTAATCGCAGCATTTTCTGTAACCTCAAAACTAATCTTATCAGTAGGTATGTCTTTATCTTTTAGTTTATTCTGCAGATAAGCTAAAAAGGTTGAATCACCTATAGATGCGCCTGACAAGTTAATAGAGCAAAGACTTAATTCTTTACAATGGACTTGGTTATTTTTAAGCCAATTAAAAATTGCATTGATTACCCACTTATCTACACGTGTTGCCATGTCGAACTGTTCAGCCGCTTTTAATAATTCACTTGGTGCCATGACTTCACCATTAATATCAATTACACGTAATAACACCTCATAGTACAGCCCTTCTTTGATATCACCAGAAATTGGTTGTATGGGCTGAAAATTTAGTTGGAATCGATCTCCGCGCAATGCATCCTCTAATTGCACTACCCAGTGCATTTCATCATGGCGTCGTATCATAGTGGAATCATGTGGACGATATTCGTGTATGCGATTTCTACCAGAGTCTTTTGCTGCTGACAGTGCTACATCTGCAGTTCCTAGAATATCATTTACAGTTTTGTCCTCTGTGATAGGCACCAGGGCCATGCTCATATTTATATCAAATACTTTACCACTCCATTCAAAATGAAACTTTTGTACTGCTTGATGTAATGACTCCGCTACTTTCCTTGAATCATCACTTGAACTATTACTGATGATGATTGCGAATTCATCTCCACCCATACGCGCAAAAGGATCTGATTTTTTTATGAAGGGTTGCAAATGCTCTGCAACTCGTCTTAGTAATGCATCCCCTGCCACATGACCGCAGGTATCGTTAACCACTTTAAATCGGTCAAGATCAAAATAACAAAATGTATTCTCAGAAGGTTCTTTTTTAATATTCTCTAATAGCTGCTCTAGTTTGCGCTGCATTTCATATCTATTTATCAACCCCGTTAAAGGGTCATGTAATGCCTGATGTTCAACTTTTGCACTCAAAGCAAAGTTTTCTGTCACGTCCCAACATATTCCTACCACGCTAATAACAATGTCTTGCCTATTTTTAGTAGCTTCACCACGATTTATGATTACTCTTGTTTCACCGTCTGGACGCACGATTCGAAACTTAGTATCAAATTTCCCACCTTCTTCGTAATACTTACTACCAATTTTTATTTGTTCCTCACGATCTTCAGGGACCATGTAATCTAGAAATTCTTTCTTTTTGCCTGAAAAAGCTCCGCGTTCGATACCAAATAAATCATGCATGGTGTCATCCCATGCAATATGGTCGGTCATTAAATCCCAACTCCAAATACCAACCTTTGCGGCTTGTAATGCCATATCATAACGTTGAATTGCGATATTTAATTTGTTTAAGTTGGTTAAATCGTTGGGTGCAATTTGAAGTACCACTAAAAGACAAAGATCATCTTTAAAACGAGTGAGTCTTGCTGTTGCTTCAACTTTTATCTTATTGTTATTAATATCCATGAGTGTAATAGTGTCTGAAGTAACAACTGCATTTTTTTTAAGAATTTTAAAAATCTCACTACGTTGTTTACTATTATCATAAAGGCCAGGAACAGATTTACCGATGATTGCATTTGCATCAGAATTTAGTAAAGAAGCCAGTTGGAGGTTGGCATACATTACATGTCCATCATTGGCGCGAAGTACCACAATGGGGAACGGCAACGACGTTACGTCTATATGCATAGGCGCAATGAAGCTGGAATCGCCCGCTGGAGAAGCTGCAGGCACAGATTTTAAACTAGCTTGATTAATTCTATTAGCCTTGAGTAAGTTAATTCGCTGAGCACGGAACTACCGTACTGACTCAATCTTCTACGCTAATAGTAATCAGCTTTGTGAGACACCTCTAGAAACAAGCTTATAGACGGATTCAACCAGGGGATTAATAAACAAAATTTGATGAATTTCAAAGTCCAATATGAACAAACTACGGATCTCCGGTAGCCACAGGCCGGTGATTATCTTTGATCCACTCACTCCACGAACCCACATATAAACGGGTCCAAGGAAGACCCGCAATACTCATGGCCAGCAAATTATGGCATGCGGTTACACCGGAGCCACACATATTAATAATTTGTTCTTGTTTATGGTTAGAAAATATCGATGAAAATCGTTTTTCTAATTCATCCGCATGTAAAAACACTCCTTGATTATTTAAGTTTTCTGCAAAGGGATAATTATCTGCGCCAGGTATGTGCCCTGGAACTGGATCAGTTTCATGATCTTTTGCAGTAAACCTTTCATTGGACCGTGCATCTAACAATTTAATGCCGCCGTCTGAGAGTTGTTGTTGAACAAACTCGATATCAACCCACATCGCATCATTCGCTTCACCAGAAAAGTTGCCCCGTGGTTTAGTTTGGTTATCCGTTTCAAGAGGCAAGCCGCTTGCTGTCCACTTATCAATACCACCATCAAGCACCGCCACGTCTTCATGACCTACCCAACGAAGCAACCACCACATACGCGCAGCATAAGCGCCGGACATATCGTCATAACAAATTACTTGAGAATTATTATTCACTCCCCACAATTGTAATTTATCAATAAATATATTTGCATCAGGTAAAGGGTGACGTCCCGATGATTGCGTCATCGGCGATGAAAGATCTTTATCCATATCCACAAATTGAGCACCTGGAATATGTCCGTCTGTGAACATTTTCTGTCCACCATCTGGATCTTTTAATAAAAATCTACAATCAAATACAAACCAATTTGCATTAATTAAATTATCATTTAATTCTTTTACTGAAATAATCGTTTGGTAACTTATCATGCCCCGAACCCTTTAAAGTTGGTTAGTTATATTTTATCTTCTTTTACGTTTAATTTTATATTCAGTCATAGCTTCTACACATTTTTCAAATGGAATATTATCAACAGAGTTATATCGTTGAAGAGCCTGCTTAATTAGCTGATAAATATTCTCTATGCGCTCTATGCCCGTAGTACTGGAAATATCTGCCGACAACCCAAGTAAACCGCCAAATTGAATTTTGTTGAATACACTATGCGGTGTTTTTAATAAGTCATCTTCAGCGCCAAATGCGGGCAGTCCAACCTTCTTAAATCCTGACAATAGTCTTTCACATTGATAACTTGCGTTTTCAGAAGTGCAGGATATATCTGGGCCTGCTCGTCTTGTCACCATTTGCGCTTTTTCACAGCTAAAGTCTTCCTTGATCAAGGTTACTGCAAAACTACATTTATAATCAGACATAGTTCAAACAGAAGGATGAATACATTTCAAATTTGGGTTGCCGCGTATGATCTCATGGTGGAACTGTTGTTGCTGAAACCCACTTTGCATTAGTAATTGTTGCACAAGCTTGGCAACGGGTTCAGGCGCTACAATATATATTGCAGCATCTTTAAGGTGCTTGACAAAGTGTAACGATGCTGACAATTTTTCTTCAATCGTAGCCATACCCTCATATTGACTATCAAGAACCTCATTGACGCCTCTGGTTAAGTGGATTGGTATGTACTGCATTTGATCTAATGCATCATCCCATGAACGACATAAATTATCTAAATATAAACCTTCTGCTCCACAAGCCAACCAATAAAGGTAAATGAGTCGTTCATTATCTTGTGCTGTTACATGTTCTAGAAGACTTTTAATCGCTGCAAAGCCTGTATCAAACGCAATCAATATTAAGGGACTTACTTGTGTTTCATTAATTACAAAATCACCATATGGCCCTTGAACATTTAACCAATCACCTACACCCAATTTCTCAAAGATTGTATTTGAAAATTCGTCGCCTTCAAGTTTGCGTACATGAAATTCAAGTCTTTTTTCATCACAAGGGCAGCTTGCAATCGCATAATCATGGGATCTCTCTCGATCATCACAAACACGCATGTATTGGCCAGCAATAAATCTAAGACGTGCAGTGCGTGGAACTTGTGTTGTAATAATTGCAAGTTCATCACTAACCCGATCTATCTTGCGAATTTTTACACGCAAATTTTGCACGGGTATTTCTGTAGTATTCGCCGCAACGTCGGCATCGATAACCACATCACTTCGGCACGCTGTGGAACACATCAATGCATAACCTTGAAGTTTATCCGCTTCACGAATTACAAAATCATGAGTTCGCAATGGTTTTGTTATACCATCTACAATTCTTGCTTTACACAAGCCGCAATTGCCATTACTACAACCATAATTAAGTGGCACCCCAGCGCGAATTGCAGCATCAAGAATGGATTCATATGATTCTGCACTAAACGAATATTTTCCAGATTCAAGCTGTACCTTATATGCCATATTTAGAAGTGTATATTATTACCGGTTAGCATGGCTTTTTTGCCACTAGTCAAAGATGGATTGAGATATCACTAATAAATCTTAAGCTGACTCAATGCGCATTTTTACATTTAAAAACCTTCGAATTTTTTTACTAGTAATTATTCTCGCGTCTGTTGCGCTTTATAGCAAAGATCAGCGCATGGTTACACAAGGGTGGTATAAACCACTAAATGTAGTGATTTTTCCAATCAACGCAGATGGGACTCTTGAAGTGAATCGTTATATTGAAAAAATGACAGAAGAAAATTTTGCTTCTATAGATGCATTCATACAACGTGAAAGTAAAAAATATGACGTCACCACTTCAACCCCAACCAAAACCACTTTAGGAAAAACTGTAAAAATTCTTCCTCCAAAACCCCCGGGGGCTGCAGCCAATCCTATTAAAATTGCAATTTGGAGCCTGCAACTACGTTGGTGGGCGATGCAAAACACGCCTGATGATCATTCCAACAAACATCGAATTCGTATTTTCGTGCTATATCATGAAGCGCAAGACAATAAAGTGTTAGAACATTCTCTCGGTCTACAAAAAGGTTTGCTTGGTATTGTGCATGCCTTTGCCAGCAATCAACAAACAAAACAAAACAATATCATTATTGCACATGAGCTATTACACACAGTAGGTGCAACGGATAAATATGACCCAGCAGGAAATCCTGTGATCCCTGATGGCTTAGCAGAACCTGAACGCAAGCCAATCTATCCACAAAGACGCGCTGAGATCATGGCTGGCACAGTTGCCCTATCGACCACAAAATCAAAAATGGCAAGTAGCCTGAAACAAGCAGTGATCGGTACAAAAACAGCACTTGAAATCGGCTGGCGCGAATAGCCGAATCCTGACCCTTGTTTGAGTAGCTAAGCACAGCGCGCTGTTGCTGTGAAATCTTTATATATATATATATATATATATTACAGTTATTGATATGAGTAAAAAATTAACAGCTTTACAAACAGATTTTTCTAAACATGGCTGCCTAAAAGTCGGTGTTATTTCGGATACGCATGGCAGTATTAATGTACATGTGCAGAATCATCTCCAGGACTGTGAAGTCATTCTGCATGCGGGCGATATAGGCTCTATCAATGTAATTAATCAATTGAAAAGCATTAGCCACAATGTGATTCCAATACGTGGCAACAATGATGTAGCTGCAAAATGGCCTGCACATGAGCATAAAGAATTAAAAATGATCAATGAACTAGCTGAAATTAAGCTACCTGGTGGGATTATGGTAGTTACACATGGAGATAAATTTAATCCTGTAGCGAGTAGACATAAAAAGCTGAGAGAAAATTTTCCTACTGCAAAAGCAATCGTATATGGACACAGTCATCAGCTTGTTTGCGATCAAAGCGATACACCTTGGATACTTAACCCCGGCGCAGCAGGTAAAAATCGTACTAAAGGCGGCGCATCTTGTTTAGTAGTGCTTACTAGCAAAGACCAGTGGGCAATATCAGAATTTCGTGCAGAATTGTAAGCATAAAAACAATATTCTTATTAAACTCTAAATCAAGCAGGAAATTTTCCTTCGCCAACAAAATTAATTAGGTAACTCACATTACGTAGGACAATTCACACCACAACCACACAAAACAAATAGATTTAGCTATGCAGGAACTTTTGCTTCGATAATTTCGCCATCGGGATGTAATAAAGAAAGATATTCAACATGGCCATTGGCAACTACGGCTACTCCGTCATGTCGATCTGCCCCGCCTATACTAAATTCAAATGCATAGAATCTTCGTATACACAGCTTATTAGTAGCCGTTTTTCCAAGCCGAAACCTTGCAACATGTACTGACTGATCTAAAAACTGTACGCCATGTTGTTCACAAAGATGGTGGCAGCGTTTTAGCGTTAACTCACGACTGCGTAAACTATCTTGCCAATACCAAACAGCGGCAAGAATTGCGAGTAGTGCTAACCAAATTTCCAATGGTTATTCAACAAAATAAACATGTTACACACTAAGCTAATGCAGTAAAAATTTGATTGCGAATTTCTTCAACTTTACCTATGCCATTAATTTTAATGTACTTTGGCGCCATCGAATCTCCACTTGCTGCCCAATTGGAATAATACTCAATAAGTGGCTCGGTTTGTTCGTGATACACTTTCAATCGTTCGCGTACGGTTTCCTCTTGATCATCATTGCGCTGAATCAACTCTTCACCGGTTTCATCATCTTTACCTTCTACTTTAGGTGGATTAAAAATCACATGATAGGTACGACCCGAAGCCAAATGCACACGACGCCCACTCATGCGTTTGATGATCTCCTCATCATCAACATCTATTTCGACTACTGAATCGATTGCTACGCCTTGATTTTTTAGGCTCTCGGCTTGAGCGATAGTGCGCGGAAAACCATCAAATAAAAATCCATTTGTACAATCGTCTTTGGCAATGCGATCTTTTACCAAACCAAGAATGATTTCATCAGACACCAGGCCACCCGACTCCATCACTTCCTTAGCTTGTAATCCAAGTGGTGTGCCTTCTTTAACTGCGGCACGTAGCATATCGCCAGTTGATATTTGTGGAATATTGTATTTTTCTTTAATGTAATTAGCCTGAGTACCTTTACCAGCACCAGGGCCGCCTAATAAGATGATTCGCATTAATTTGCTCCTTTTGGTTTCAGAATTTGTACACCAGAATTAACGCGACGCCTACTACTCTAATTAGCTAAACTTAAATAAAAATATCAGATAAGCATATAAGAAATGATGCATGACTCAAATACAAGACTACACCGAAGAAGAACGCGCAATAGTACAAAACACCATAGCTAAACGTTGGAACAAAGAAATGGTTGAATTTCAATTAGCAGATGTAGAAGTACAAATCGACCCAAAAAAACCAAATCTAACCGTATGTCCAGCACTATTTTGGCTGGTTAACGGTTGTAGCTTTATAATAATCAAATACGGTGAAGCACGTTATAAGTGCAATTTCTTTTATAAAGAACTTGAGCAAATGGGCACGGTAATTGAGGAGTATGATGATTTACAACAGTGTATTACCACACTTTTACAAACCCAAGCGGATTTTGAAAGTGTGCGTAGCGGCGCCTTCTCCGATCATACAGATTCTCAAAAACTATAACTTATAAATAATTATTAACACAAAAAAACGGATAACTAAATGAAAAAACGCAATGCTTTTTACGCACAATCTGGTGGTGTAACGGCTGTAATTAATGCAACTGCATGTGGAGTTATTGAAACGGCTCGCAAGCATAAAAACAAAATAGGCAAAGTTTATGCCGGCCGTAATGGCATCATCGGTGCACTAACAGAAGACTTGATCGATACCACAAAAGAATCTGCGAGTTCGATTGCTGCTTTAAAACACACACCATCCGGAGCGTTTGGTTCTTGCCGCTATAAGTTAAAGAGTCTTGAAGAAAATCGTGCGCAATATGAGCGACTGATGGAGGTCTTTAAGGCACATAATATTGGTTATTTCTTTTATAACGGTGGTGGAGATTCGCAAGATACATCGCATAAAGTTTCACAGCTAAGCAAAAAGATGGGTTACCCCATTCAATGTATCGGTATACCAAAAACAGTCGACAATGATCTACCTATTACTGATAGCTGCCCTGGTTTTGGGTCCGTCGCAAAATATGTTGCGGTGTCCATCAAAGAAGCCGCATTTGATGTGAAATCGATGGCAGAAACTTCAACCAAAGTATTTGTCATGGAAGTGATGGGTCGTCATGCCGGCTGGATCGCCGCAGCAAGTGGCTTAGCGGCAGAAAATAAAGGTGATGCACCGCATATCATTTTATTTCCAGAAATTGCTTTTGAAAAAAATTTATTTTTAAAACGTGCAAAAGAATGTGTGGAAAAGTATGGCTACTGTGTAATTTGTGTTTCCGAAGGCGCGCGATTTGCTGATGGCCAATTTCTTGCCGATGCTGGAGGTACAGATGCGTTTGGACATAAACAGTTAGGTGGTGTTGCGCCGGTAATTGCAAATATGGTTAAAGAGGAACACGGATATAAATACCACTGGGCGGTTGCCGATTACTTACAACGCGCTGCACGACATATTGCATCTAAAACAGATGTCGATCATGCCTATGCAGTGGGCAAAGCAGCAGTGCAATTTGCCTTAAAAGGCAAAACTGCAATTATGCCCACAATAGTGCGTACCTCTAACAAACCCTATAAATGGAAAATTGGTAGCACACCGCTTGCAAAAGTAGCAAATGTAGAAAAAATGATGCCGCGTAATTATATCACTAAGGATGGATTTGGTATTACTGCACGTTGTCGTACTTATCTTGCACCCTTAATCAAAGGTGAAGACTATCCACCATACAAGGAGGGCTTACCTAAATATATTCAATTAAAGAATATTCAAGTCCCCAAAATCTTGAAAACAGATTTTACGCTTTAAACTTGAATGTCTGCTTTTGACCCAAAGCGGGAATTTAAGGTTTAAGCGAATGAGTTATGTTTCGCTTCGATGAAAATACTAGTTTTCCTTACTTTGGCAGTGTTGTTTAGCGCTTCATCGACTGTCAGAATCATTTATTCTATGTA
>JBFGJY010000048.1:0-18473 GCA_041576975.1 Gammaproteobacteria bacterium
CAATTTTATAAAAACAGGATGGTCGGGCATTAAATTTGAAAACGATGCATTAGAGCCTGTTTAATTTAAAATATATAAATGCGTAAATATTCGGAAGCATGTGAGCAAAATAAAGATCCCATTCTAGCAATTCTTAAACATGAATTTAAACACTGTACTTGTGTATTGGAAATCAGTAGTGGTACAGGGCAACATGCCGTCTATTTTGCCAAACATCTTCCCCATTTAATTTGGCAACCAAGTGATTTGGCAGACAATCTAGCCAGTATTCAGGCTTGGATGGATGAAGAACAGCTGCCTAATATACAAACTCCCATTGAGCTCGATGTTAGTAATCATCCATGGCCAATATCAACAAGCGATGCCATATTTACGGCCAATGCCTTTCACATTATGTCTTTGGATATGGTTAAACATTTCTTTACGGGCGTGGGTGAGGTTTTGAGTGATGAAGGTATTCTGTTCGTGTATGGCCCATTTTCATATCAAGGTAAACACACCAGCCCAAGTAATGAGAATTTTGATTTATATCTTAAGCAGCGTGATCCGCTAAGCGGGGTTAAGGATTTTGTAGAGGTTGATAAATTGGCAAAGGCACAAGGCCTGGTATTGCTAGAAGATTATGCTATGCCAGTAAACAATCGAAGTTTGGTGTGGCAGAAACACTAAGCTACGGCCGCTAATCATTCGTTCCATACCATTCATCATTAATTTGAAAATGTGACGCAGTTCACATTAGACAATAACCCCCCTCAAAAAGAGTTTATTAACCTAGACTAATTTAGGGAGTTGGAAATGGAAGCATTTATAATAATTGCAATTCAATTTGTGGTAGTGGGTGTAACGCTGGTAGGTATGTGGCGTTTATTGAAAGAACGCGATTACTTTCATGATTCAGAAATTAGACGTCATCACTAAGACAAGAAAACCTACCTGATGCATATGAAGCCCGGTTTCATATCGGGCTTTTTGTATTTCGGTAATTGCCTTTATCAAGAATGTATAAGTAAGTAGTTACAGTAATGACTCAACATAACGTTCTTCATCATTTACAAGGATGGCTTTGATCCCGGCATTTCCGTACTTGTTTACTGCAACCCGAATATCTACAACTTGATTATTATCACGTCGCTCTAAATCTATGCCTTCACCTTCTGGCACAAAATAATTTTCAATTCCATATTTAACGGATACGTTTTTAACTTCTTCAGATTGTTGCGTTTCTGGGTTCCAAAAATGATCGCTAACATATTGAACTTTGCCTTTTAAGAACAACTTGTTTTTGTTTGATGAAGGTTTCTGGCGAAATACTGCAGTAGGACCCCAATATTTACCTCTTCGTTGGAGCTCTACAAAAATAATGTCGTGGCGTTCAAACGCATCAACTCCATCCAGTTCAGCAAGCTTTAGATTATTAATTACGTAATTTAGACGAACATAGTCGCCTCTAAATAAAGAGCGCGGATCAATTGGCTGTGTTTCTAAAAGAATGGGTGTGCCTGTATTTAATGTCCATTGTTTCATGCCGATCATTGAGCACAAAAACACAGTAAATATGACTAAGATAGTAACGATTCTTGCAATCATAATGAGGGGCTCAATTTGATCCTTCTATAGCATTAGTAGTGAATTTTCTACGTTGCTTCTCAAGTAAATACCCTCCAACAATAAGAATTACACCTCCTGCCATAAAGAAGAACGATCGGTTCAATAAACTCCAGAAGGTATCGAAGTATCGAGTCATCAATGCCAACGCAAAGAAACTAAATGCTAGATTTATAAGCGTGCGATTTTGGGTATGTGTACCAGCGAATAATAGCCACACCATGCCGGCAAAAAATAATAAATTCAGTGCAATGGCTATCCAATTAGCATATTCCCCACCCAAGAACAGATTTAAGGTTATTAAAACAACTACTGCAGCGATTAAGAATTGGCCATAGATAAAATATTTTGGTCGTTGATTTACAGAAGTGCGTATGCGATGCCACAAAGCAAGTCCGATTAAAACTACTAACGCAGCCATGGTTATTGCGAGCCAGTTAGTACTAGCCTCAGTACGGTACGAATCTTGCCAATGACGAAAGCCTCTCTGTAAATCTGGGAAAGTCAGAACATAAAAACTAAGTAGAGCTGCAAATGCACTGTAGTTTTGAACTGGCTTAGCAAAATCATGAAAATTTTCAGTGGTGGTTAGCAACATACCACTCAAAAATAAAGCAAGATATAGCAAAAAATAAATTTGTACTAAATAAACCTGAGTATTTTGGGCATGTTTATATTCAATACCAAAGAAGCTAAATATAGTCCAAATGATCAATGCGATTAAGGCGAGATGCAGTGCTGGCATCCAGCGTTGATAATAAATGATGGGTAAAAAACTAATCCATACGAGTAAAAACCAAAAATGAATATGTCTAAATCCGAAATGTTCAAGGGAGGTCCATAGCACGGCTAATGCAATAGAAAGTGCTAATACTGCTTGTGACTTCATTACATAGGCAGTGAACAGACCACCCAGTGCTCAAAATAAAACTCCATTTGGATAATGTTCATCTATATGATAAATCTGGGCGATCAACATAATATTGGCACCAAACAGAATTACACCAAGTACTAACAGTGCTTGTGCTAGCAGTGGTGATTTATCAGAACGTAAAAAATATCCCGCAGCCGTAAACGCGATATACATCGAACCAACGAGAAGTATCAGCTTGGCTATTTTGGGCATCTCGGCCCAGTTGGCTGCAAAGTAGGTAATAATTCCAGAACCCAGCAGGAGCACCCCTAATATTGCAACACCAAAGCTTAAAAGATTAATTTGACGGTCTGGTGTTCCAACGTGTGCAAGAATTGCATCGCTATTTTCAGGAGTTACCCAACCATGTTTTTGCCAAATTGGCAGTTCTTTTCGAAGTGCCTTTAGAAATCGGGTTCGATGCATGCTGGTATTATATCCAATACTGACAAGCTTATATTTGATTAATATAAAAATAAATATTTTATATATTTACGATCATATTCTAATCAATATTATGATTTAGTGTTGTGTATATTTTGTAATTGAATTCATTGCTTAAAGAATCATAGTTCTAATAATGTAATAAGCGAAAGTTCATTAAAAAATGTATTATTTGAATCTTCAAATTTCAAAAATTATTGGGGGTGAGTTATGCCAAATGAGGTCGTGGTATTGGCAATCCATGGCATGGGGGATACCTCAGCTAATTTTGCAGACAAACTAGAAAATAAACTTGCAAGTAAGTTAGGAAGCAATTGGTCAAACGTATATTTCGATACCATTTACTATGCAAAAGTATTTCAGAATAACCAGACTCGAATATTTAACAGGATTAAGGCTTATGATGATATTGATTGGATTGCATTGAGAAAATTCTTAATGTTTGGGTTTTCCGACGCTGCAGGTTTTGAGCGAAAACGCAGTGAACTGGGTAGTCCATATGAACAAGTGCAAGACATCATTCTGGACACGCTAGATCGTGCATATGACGCTGCCGGCAGGGAAGCAAATGTTGTACTCATTGCACACTCATTGGGTTGTCATGTGATCTCTAATTTTATTTGGGATGCACAGTCCCAAGACCCAAAATTTGGTGCTTGGAGATATGGGGGTTTTGATGATTCTCCAACGGGCTCAGACTTAGATAAGTTTCGACGACTTAAAACTCTAAAATACCTTTACTTTACCGGCTGCAATATTCCAATTTATATCGCAGGCATACCACAAAATAAAATAAAAGCTATTGCTTCTACCAGTAAAGGTTATTCTTTTAAGTGGAAAAATTTTTATGACCCAGATGACCCGTTAGGATGGCCGCTTAAGAATCTAACAGTGAAAAACATAAAACAAAGTTATAAGTTTGAGGTGAATGAAGACAATTCTATAAATGCAGGTAGCTTAGTTAAAAGCTGGAATCCACTGAGTCATACCACCTATTGGGGTGATAATGATGTAATAAATCCGCTAGCAGATGATATTGAGAGCTTAATTTAATGAGCGTGATAAATTTAACTGCATTAAGCCTCATTTCCTCACAATTAAATTAGTCCAGGATCAAAGGGCTCAAAATATGCTATTGAAACTAAATAGCCGTGGCCAAAAAGTAAAACAGCTAACCAATATACTTGTTAAAAGAAAGTTTTTAGATAAGCCCACGGCTTCATATTCTCGAATTGTGAAGGCTGCTGTAGAGGAGTTCCAATCTAGACACGTTGATCCACGTGGGCACCCATTGAAAGTAGATGGAATTGTTGGTGAATTAACCTGGTGGGCGCTCACTCATCCGAATAATACTAAACTACTTAGCAAGCCCTATAGTTCAGAATTCTTACATGTGCCACGCACTGGTGGCAGCAAAATCGGGAGAGCTGCGTTAAGAATAGCGATTAAAGAAATGAAAAAAGGTGCGAAAGAAATTGGTCGCAATAATAGTGGTCCGTGGGTAAAAAAATATATTAATGGGCAAGTAGACTTACCAGCTAATTGGTGCGCGGGTTTTGTAAGTTGGTGTTTTAATCAAACTTCGTTTGGTATTCCGTTTAAATACAGTATGGGTGCTAGAAACATTAGGTCTCAATTCAAGAAAAATGGTTGGACATACGAAGTAGGGGAGATCATGCCAGAACCGGGGGATATCATCATTTGGTGGCGTAGACAGCGTGATGACTGGCGGGGTCATATAGGGTTTGTGCACCATAGCCAAGATGGGATCCTATACACTATTGAAGGCAACAAAGGTGGCTTTCCTGCTCCAGTTAGACCTTTTGACTATGTTCTTACCAGAATCGACAAATTATTAGGATTTGGTCGTGTTCCCTAATATTTGTATAAGGGGCTGTTTGGATTCGAAGCAGCTATAATGTTATATAGAATTAAGTAACTCTAATGCAAGCTGTTCGCGGAATATGTAGTTCACTTTCTGATTTATCATCAGTGCAAATGACGACCATTGATTATTGCGGTTTAAATAACCTGCATAGGTACTAACATTTTTAAGCGTGCCAGATTTAGCATGAATGTGAGAATTTTGTTCAGGCATAAGTTTATAGTATTGCTTAAATTTATTTAATACATCCAAAAGTTGTCTTGCACTTAATCGATTACGCATAGATAAACCCGCACCCTCTACAAGTACGTACTTTTTCCAACCAAAGTTTTTTTCAATATAGTCTGCTACTACTAGTTGCGATTTTTCTAAAGTGGCAGGTACTCCATGTATGTGTGCACCTAGTGCTAAATAGAGCTGGTTAGCAATGAAATTGTTGGAGTACTCCAGCATCGATTTAACGATTTGTTCTAGAGTGTGGCTATTCTTGTGTGTAATTAGGAGTTCTGAATTAGTAGGGATATGGTCACGTATAAAATTGTCACCAGTAGGCATGCCAGTTTCACTTAGCTTGGTCTTTAGTAATTCAGAAAAATATTTTACTCCAAGATCAGCCTTGCCAAGGTTTATACGATGCGTTCCGACGGGTAAGCCATGAGATAGTTTCCTTGCTATGGGTGTTAAAGGGGTTTGAGGTTCGCTGCTGCTGACATTCTGTTGATAGATTTGTAAGTTAACGGTATTAAAATTAGCTGCAAGTGCACTGATGGGTGCATCATATGGATTAAGAGAATCGCCTTGCCCATCAATCACAATCATTTCTTCAAAGTAGCTTGTGTCAACACCAATGCCGTTTATCCCTGTAATACCAAGCTGCCTTAATTTGGCAACTATTACATCCAATTCTTCAGAAATTAAATATGGATCGCCATAACCTTTTACCCATAAGTAGTTTGTAGACGTATCAAGATAAAAATCAGTTGAAAACCGATAATCCTTTCCCCAGTAATGAAGAGCGATAAGTGCAGTAAGCACCTTTACAGTTGAAGCAGGGATGTATAATTGATCAATGTTTTTAGCATGTAACGTTTGGTTTTGAGAATCCACAACTAATAAAGAAGAAGAGGTTAGTGATTGCAGGGTTTCTAGTGGGCTAGCTGCCCAGCTTTTAGAAAAGAAAATAAACAGCACGCAATAAACAAGTATTGTGCGTGAAGTATATTTTAAGGACATCAATCTAGACTGGATTAAAGTACTACATCAAATCCCTCAAATTCAGGTTTGCCTAAATAAACTGGTTTTGCATCGCCCGCATTTGCATGTGCCTTACGGAACGCTTCGGATTTCGTCCAAGCTTCAAAGGCTTGCTTTGACTCCCAAATAGAATGTGAAGCAAACAGGCTATACTCATCGGTAGTGGGGCCGCTCAATAGATGAAATTCTTTAAAACCAGGCACCTCATCTAAAAATGTTTCACGATTCTTCCAAATTTCAAGAAAATCATCCTCGCAACCAGGAATGATTTTAAAACGATTCATTGCAACAAACATTAGCACTTCTCCTGTCTGAATTCCTGAATATAATTTTAAATTATATAAATTATAAAAGTAATTGTTTAAAGTGTAACAGGCGCTTTATTATTCCAACTAAATACTTGGTCTTAATATGCTTTTAAGTTAAGCAATACCTATCAATATCTTGTAAAAATGTCGACTACTAATCAGTTATCGGTAGCTACCATAATACTGGAGGCTTTAATTACTGCATAAGCATCTTTGCCTGAAGATAGCTTCAAGTTTGTCGCGGATTCGTTAGTAATTATTGAAACAAGCTGCATTCCGCCTTCCAATTCAAGAATAATCTCCGAATTAACCGCGCCTGGGGTAACTTTTACAACTTTACTCTTTAGTACATTACGCGCACTTAATTTCATAGTCTGTTTGTTTCCTCTAAATTTAGATTAAGAATCACATTTTTATTTGTAAAGTATAAATAAGTTCTGCACTAAATGTTTGATTACAGTCAAATATTACGAGAATTAAACCTATTAATTTTTAAGCATGAAATGTGGCACCCTAATGTGTTGTCGTTCAGAGTTTGAATATAGTTTAATTCGATAAAGCTTCCATGCCGTGCTTGTATATGGCTTGCACATGCCATAAAGAAATGGAGTATTTAAGGTAGGTATAAAAAAACGTAAATCCATAAACCAAACACAGGCTTCTGTAGCAGAATTGTCTACTCTATAAACTGTTGGTATTAAGGCAAATTTGCGGAATAGTGAAAAACCGTCCTGTTCCCAGGCTATCTTTGCATTCGCATCATCCCCAAATTGTGGGTAATAGTCCCATGTGAGATAGTGCTTTGGGCGATAAAACTTACGAATTTTGAAAAAATTTGTGTTGTCATTTGTTGGCGTAGTGCTTGGTTTGTGCTTAATAAGGTTCATCAAGGCAAGCCAATGTCCTTCATTATCACTGATGACCAACTTCCAATTAAATGGCGAAAAGGGCTGAGGCAAGGCAATAACTTGTGCATATTGCAAGCCTTGTGTGCGTGCATGATCACGCGCAATATCTATGGCCTGCTGATGTAATGCAGCCAATATCGCAATATAAAGCACAAGCACACCTACTCCTGTGGCAGCAATCAAGCGCGAACGAAAATATAGAGTAATGAGCAGAGCACACAATACTATTGCAGATAATAGTGGATCGATAACGAACGCGTATTGCAAACTGACACGATAGTCGGATATAGGTGAAAAGATTTGTGTATCCCAGCTAGTAATCACATCTAAAAGAATATGACTGCATAGAACTGTCGCACTGAGCAATACAAAACTTCTCCATTGCTTAATACGTCCCAGAATAAGCGCCATTGTTATACCCAATAACAAAGCCCATATAGGCAGCATCACGAAGGAATGTGTTATCCCGCGATGCCAATAAGTAATGAAGGCAAGCGGGTTAATTAACGCAGTTAAGTAATCAATATCAGGGAAGGCCGCAGCAATGGCTCCGCATAATACTCTTGTACCCATAGGTGGCAAATTTTGAGCATTTTTCTGCAAACCTGTTGCATGCGCAATTAACGCACCAGCTAGTGAGTGCGTAATGGTATCCATGCTTAATTAACTTTAGTAAATTAGGCAGCAGTTTTGACTGGTTTCCGTACTGTAGTTAAACATTCATTTAAACTGCAGCAGCAATTTTCAATATGACTAAGTTTGCGTTTAAGAAAATTACGTGTACGCTTTTGTTCGGCTGAAGTATCTTGAAGCCAATATAAAAAAGTACATAGGTAAATTGAGGTTAAACCGATTTCTTCGGCAATTCGTCTTATATATTGCGCTTTAAGCCCAGCAAGTTCTTGTATCCATTGCACAGTGCGACTGATGCGCAATAAACCTTGAATCTGCAAATGTATATGCAGTGGTTCAAGCTTGTACCATAACATTTCGCGCGTAACGGTTTTATGTTCGGCAAGGGTATCCAGCCATGTAATAATTATCCTATGTAGACGATCACTCAGTTTCATTTCACCAAGCTCTTCTAGAGAAAGCTGTAATATTGCTTGATCGGCACGATCAAACCATGCTTCGACTAAATCATCTTTTTGACGAAAGTGTTGTTGAATTTCGGATAATGAAATATCTAGATCAGTTGCAACCTCACTAAGGCGAATCTCTTCCCATGAGCGCTCTTCTGCAAGCTTAAGCGCAGAATCCAATATGCGTTGCTTGATATCCGCTCGTTTAACCAACACTGACCTCACTGATGGTGTGTACTCTCACAATACAAAATTTTGCAGCTAAAATAAACGAAAGAATAAATATGGTTAATTAGTTAAAATACATATATTAAGCGGTCGAAAAATAGAGCACAGACTAAAAGGTACAGAGAGACTCCTTTTTATGCGAATCTCTCTAATTTTTACCGGCCGTTTAGCTTCGCAAGATTAACCGTTCAATTCTTACAATCGTATCGCGGGGTGTATTTTGCAATTACCGGGTATTAGATAGCATCTATTTAGCATTTAGTAATCGCGCTGCACGAGTGTAATCTTTTGGTTTTACCCAGACCATCATGCCATAGCGTTTTTTTCCTGCTGTTACGGCATTAGCAGCAGTAATGTTGATTTTTTCATTCGAAAGTTTATCAATTACCCGGCATGCGGCGCCAACCTGGTCGTCTCCTTGCACCAAAAATCCTTTCTTAACCTTACTTAGGCGCCATCCATTTTTTTTTGCAACGCGACGGATCCCTGGCATATCATCAGATATTAAATCGATTTGAGCCTTACCTTTACCTACTGGAAATCCAGTAAATGCCAACAGGTTGATACCTTTGTCTTTCAGCGCATTTAATATTTTTGAGGCATTTCCCGCTCTCGCTGGAACCATTGCATAGCAATAGTTAACCTTTTGAACTCTGTTTGCCATAAATCACCACCTTTGAAAAGATCAAAAAAAGCGTCTGTGATTTGACTAAATTGTCAAATTATTCCCAACACATTTCGGTTTCTTATTTTAACTCAAAGTAAAAGGTTGGCGTATAAAAAAATAGCTATAATTTGATGATTATATTCAAACGCATTCCATATGTGAAAATGGTTGCTTATGATTTATTAAGTTATGTTGATTCTAAAACCTCTGCATCCCAACTGAATTGATCATCGGAAAATGCTTTTATACAAAGTAACAAACTAGCTATCATTCCCCAGATTAAACCAACTACCACACCAGCATCTAGTATCCCCCGCCAAGGCTGTGGTAGAAGACGAAACGACAGAATAAAAATAATGATCGCTACTGTTAATATACAAGTAGCCATAATTCGTCTTTTAGGCGCATGAAAATAGCTCATGCAAAATAATGGTGCTAATAAGAGTTGAAGGAGAGTGGTGTTGCGTAACAAATACTTAGTTCTTGCAGCAAAGCGAGGGGAAAAACTTTTTTGAAAGCCTTTGTAACCTTCGCTATACGCCATAAAAATCAAGAATATAATAAACAATAACCATTGTATCCAATTCAATGGCATTTGTAGGGCTTCGATAGCATTAGAAGTGAGCCGCCACACGGCAAAGCCAAGCAGTATAAACAAGCCGGCCATTCCCCAGCTCGCTGCAATGATCCCGTTTACGGTTATTGGTTTCTCTTTCATTTAAAGCAGGTTGAGCATTACCGCGCAACCCCTATAGATCAATGACAGGCTTCTTTTAGAATGGGGAGAAGGCAGTCTCGATAGGGCCACACAATGCCTAGTTCAGCTTCAAATTCTGTTTCTTCTTGTCGGTCTCGGCCAGAATAAATGCCAATAAAATCTAGTCTTTCGTGAGTAAAGCCATTTATTTTAGATTCCTGTGGTGTAGGGTTTGATTGTTTCAACACAACAGGCGAACCTGAATAACCCTTTTTGGTTTTACCATCAATGTAAAATCGTGGTTCGGTATTAAAAATCATTGGCTCTGAAGCGATTATGCCTGATTTATAGATGGGAAATTTATTGGGTGTTGTGGATGCCTCAAGTGGGTAACCGGTTACAAACGCTTGGTCCATCACATTTACTTGTACATTTTTTTCTAATTCTGAATCAATATCTACACAATAAATATTATAGCCATTCAATTTGTTTGATTTAACATGAATCGCTACGACATCAACCTTGCTTCTATATTGTGGATGCTCTTGCCACTTTGGATTGTTACTTTCATCATACAAGGCAATTGTATGTTCATAAGATTTGTGGCTAGCATGATCTAGTGTCACATGCCCATGAATAACTAGTTCACCAGGCAGTGCACAGGTTTTTGAATCTACTGGTTTATTGGTTTCAAAGTTTCTGCCTGAAACCACATGCCAGCTGGTTACAAAAAAGATTTGGTTTTTATAGTTACACCAAAAGCCGGTTGCACTGCTCAATTTACATTTTGTTTTTTGAGCCAATACATCAACTTGCGCAACTCTTAAAGAATGCTCATGAATTCTTGGCATCTTATTCGTGATCTTAGCTATAAGTGCTATGAGTTAACAATGTGCACTTACAGTACTTGTATTTATGATTTTGCTTGTGCACGTTCTTTTGCTTCTTTTATGACCTCATCTGCAACGTTCTTAGGGCAGGGTAAATAATGTGAAAACTCCATCGAGAATTGTCCACGACCCGACGTCATTGTACGTAGATCGCCAATATAACCAAACATCTCAGCTAATGGCACATCTGCCTTTACACGTGTACCCGTAGTTCCTGCATCTTGTGATTTGATCATACCCCGACGTCGATTTAGGTCTCCAATCACATCTCCAACATGTTCCTCAGGGGTGAATACATCAACTTTCATGATGGGTTCTAGGAGTTGTGGTGCTGCTTTAGGCATTGATTGCCTATAAGCCGCCTTCGATGCTAATTCAAAAGCAATAGCCGAAGAGTCAACAGCGTGGTAGGCGCCATCTAATAACGTAACTTTTACATCAAGACATGGGTAACCCGCCAATACTCCGATTTCCATCATTGAGCCAAAGCCTTTTTGAATAGCAGGCCAATATTCGCGTGGTACATTGCCACCTGTCACAGTGGATTCAAATTGATAACCACTACCGGTTTCACCCGGTTCAATTACATAATCAATTTTTCCAAATTGGCCGGCACCGCCGGATTGTTTTTTATGTGTATAGGAATCTTCAACGCGTTGTGTAATGGTTTCACGATAGGCAACTTGTGGGGCTCCGGCGACAACTTCAACATTATGTGTACGCTTAAGGATATCGATTTTTATATCTAAGTGGAGTTCACCCATACCTTTAAGAATAGTCTCACCACTGTCTTCATCGGTGGCAACATGAAAAGAGGGATCTTCAGCAACCATCTTACTCAGTGCAATGCCCATTTTTTCCGATGCACCCTTGTCTTTTGGTGATACAGCCATAGAGATAACGGGGTCGGGGAATACCATCGGCTCGAGGGTTGCAGGTGCATTTGGGTCACACAGGGTGTGACCAGTTTGCACATTCTTCATGCCTAGCACCGCAACAATGTCACCCGCTTGCGCAGATTTGAGTTCTTCACGCGAGTCCGCATGCATTTCTACAATGCGTCCAATGCGCTCAGTCTTACCGGTAAAGGTGTTTAACACCGTCGTGCCTTTATCTAACTTGCCCGAATAAATACGAATAAAGGTGAGGGCACCATAGCGGTCGTCCATAATTTTAAAAGCCAGTGCACGTAAGGGTTTGCTTGGGTCTACTTCTGCATAGTTGCCGGTTTCATTACCTTCTAAATCAATTTCTGGCTGTGGATTTATTTCTGTAGGGTTAGGTAAATAATCCACTACGGCATCTAAAATCAGTTGTATGCCTTTGTTTTTAAATGCGGAACCACAATACGTGGGAAAGAAATCCAGTGCGATAGTACCTTTGCGAATACATGCCTTAAGGGTATTGATATCGGGTTGCTCGCCATCTAAATATTTTTCCATGGCATTGTCATCATGTTCGAGTGCCATCTCCACTAACTCTTCACGGAACTGCTCCACTTTATCTGTCATGTCTTCAGGGACATCTTCGAGTTTGTAATTCATCGGATCGTCAGAACCATCCCATATCCATGCTTTGCGAGTGAGAAGATCGACTACACCAGTGAAATTATCTTCTGTTCCGATTGGAAGGGTCATTACTAATGGTTTTGCACCTAATACATCTTTAATCTGGTCGACAACACGATAGAAGTCTGCTCCCAAGCGATCTAATTTGTTGACGAAAATAATACGCGCGACTTTGGAATCATTGGCATATCGCCAGTTGGTTTCAGATTGGGGTTCTACACCTCCTGAGCCACAGAAGACACCGACGCCACCATCTAAAACTTTTAACGAACGATAGACTTCAATAGTGAAGTCAACGTGGCCGGGAGTGTCGATAATATTGAGGCGGTGGTCATCCCAAATGGTACTTGTAGCAGCAGACTGAATGGTAATGCCGCGCTCGCGTTCTTGATCCATAAAGTCAGTAGTCGCTTCACCATCATGTACCTCACCAATTTTATGAATCTTGCCGGTGAGGTTAAGAATTCGCTCCGTGGTTGTGGTTTTGCCAGCATCCACGTGTGCAAAGATGCCAATATTTCTGTAGGTAGAGAGGTCGCTCATGTCTGTAATCTTTATGTAATATATTCAGTAAGTTATGGAAATTATCTAAGGTGTATTAATAAGGACGGCAAGTCTACTTCATTATGTGAAACAAGGAAGCAAAATATGTGTCACTTCGTCGCTAAAATGGCTTCTGAAACCGCAAAGGCGCGAATTCTGGCCTATCTCAATGGATGCTTCAATAGGGCGTAGGGGGTAAACCACATGAAGTGCTGATAGCGACTACTGAATGGAAAGCGAATTAAGCATATAAATATAAGATGACTCAATAGAAATCACATCGATGAATAGAATATTTGTTTATGGCACGCTAAAAGCTGGCTTCCCTAATCATGACGAAATGTTGATGGGAGAAAGATTTCTCGGTGCTTATACGACCGTAGAGAAATTTCCATTAGTTATTACAGGACCTTGGTACTCACCGGTGATATTTCCGGAACCTGGTAGAGGGCACTGTGTTACTGGAGAGGTTTATGAAGTCAATGAGAATAAACTAAAAGGTCTCGATAAATTTGAATATGTTCATTTACCTGCTGGCTTTAGAAGATATGAATTGGATGTCGTCTCTAATACAGGAGAGATGTTAAGAGTAGAAGCTTATATGCGACCTAGAAAGTTTATCAAGGAAATCCGTTCTAGATATCTAACGATTTATCAGGATACACGTTATATCCACGCAAGTCAGAGGCAAGGTTAATATCATCAGAAATGTTTTTTCTGAATTAATTTAATTGCGTGTTAGGTGGGTTTTTTTTTAACCATTGAAGTGCATTCTGCGAATCAGGAAAACCTAGCTTCATCACAGTTTCTTTGTATACATCAGTAAATATTTTGGTCTCGGATAAGAGATCGAAAGTCTCCATCATGTTTTGTGCGTTATTATTCTCATGATTACAACACTCCATGTATTTAGATATTATGTCATTGAGTCTGAGATTTTTTTCTTCGAAAAGTTTTTTATCTACATTAAGAAAATAAGATGTGCCACCCCAGTACGTACGCACATAATAACTGGTGTTTTTTTTGAATTTTTTATAATCATTTGTGTTTTTAACAACATTGCTAAGTTCTACAATTGATACATCATCAAATTGATCGTACATACCAGCACGACTAAAGCGTTCTTGAAGTTTAGAGGTTACCTGTTCCCAGGTCATTGTATTATTTGCATACATTACTTGATATTGAAGGTAACTCGCGATCCCTTCAGCAAACCACATACTATTTTCACCTAAATAGGGGAATAGCAGATGAGATAATTCATGCGGAGCAGTCCAATCTTGGATGAATGTTTCCCATGAGTAAGAAGTATTCACGTAGAAGTGTACTGCGCGTATTGAATGTTTCTCAGTATGTGCCCAAGGGCATGGGCCATGGCCTTTGTCCATGCGATGAAAATGAACTTGATAGTTAAAAGGTAACGGACCAAAAAGTGAGGTTAATCCACTTTCTGCATGCACAACCCAATTTATTAGCCCATTTTGTTCATCCGGTAAAAAGTTGTCTTCCCATTTCCAAATTGGATTAGCATGCACTTGATAAATAAAGAAGATAATTGGGAGTAAAAGTATTCGATTCATTGTATTGAAGTGACTAAATTAGTATCGAATAGTTTCTTCATTGGTTATTACAGCACATAAGTGATGCAGAATGGGGCAAGCATCTACATTGTTCGAAAATATGAGCTACCAGTTTTCATAAATTCATACTAATACAAGATTAGGAGCGGCATGTGTATTCTATAGCTTGATATTTTGATCTAGCCTACGACAAATATGCAACAATTTCTCCTTTACATTACAACTAAATAACGAACTAATAATCAAGAAAAGCACTATCTTATAATGCTTTAATAATATTGTTTTATATTCATTGAAATTTGTATAAATGAATAAGATATACAATTTGTCTAAAGTCATCATTTTATCTATTTTCATAATTGGTATGGATGTTTTAGCTGCAGATATCTCGGAACTGTTTAATGAAATTGATTCGATCAGGAGAAATAGCCATGTCCCCGGTTTGGGGCTTGTGATCGTTAATGAAGATAAAACTCTCCATGAACTCTACTTAGGTTTCGCAGATTTAAATAAAAAGACCACTGTCAATCGTAAGACAGTTTTCCGTATAGGGTCTATCACCAAATCATTTACTTCATTGGCGGTATTGCGTTTAGCCGAGCAGGGAAAGCTTGATTTAAACGATAAAGTATCCAAACACCTCAATGAATTACCTTTTACAAATACATATAAATCTTCAACACCAATTCGTATTGCATACTTATTAGAGAATACAGCCGGTTTTCGAGGCCTGACTCAAAAAGAGTTTGATTTCAAACAAGCAAATTGGAGTCTAGAGGAATTATTGGCATATGATCCAGCTTCACGCATCACCGCATGGCGCCCAGGAGAATATCCATCTTATAGCAATTCTGGAGCAGGAGTTGCTGCTCTTTTAGTTGAAAAAATCAGCCAGCAATCTTTCGAAGAATTTGTTGATGAGCAAATTTTTCAACCGTTGAATCTAATAGACGCTACTTTTTTTCTTGATGAAAACATCAAGCCACACTTAGCAACTGGCTATGATCAAGACGGTAAAACAGAAATTCCATATTGGCACATGCTGTATCGCTCTTTTGGCGCCATCAATATGCGAATATCTGATATGACTATTTTTTTACGTATGTTGATCAACAATGGAAAACTCAATAACGAGAACTCTATTTTTACTGCAAAATCTATACAACGCATGGAAACACCAACCACAAGCCTTGCGGCACGTAATGGTCTTACTTACGGGTACGGTTTAGGAAACTATCAGTGGATACACAACGGAGTGTTATTTCATGGCCATGGCGGTGATGCAGATGGGTATCTCTCGCATTATGGTTATACACGACAAAATAACTTGGGTTATTTCGTTGTCATTAATGCATACAATGGCAAAGCGTTAAGAAAAATAAGAGGGCAAATTGAAAGTTGGTTAATTTGTGATATTCAATCTACATCACCACCCGCTATATATCATCTTACCCATGAGGAACTTGATGAGATCATTGGAACCTATGAAGCTATTACAGAACGTTTTCCATGGATGAACCAAACTACTGAAATTAAGACAAACCTCAAAATATTTAAGAGACAAGGTAAACTCTTTACTCAACTTGGTGTCAATTCTTCTAAGCAACTTATCCCAGTCAACAACAAACACTTCAGACGGGTGAATCAACCTATTGCAACAATATCTCTTGTTAAAGACAAACAGGGAGTTCCAATATTGCAAGGCGATATGGGAAATTTTCGGAAAATACAATGAAAGTAATTGCTAAATATCAGGCTAAACCACAACATGGAGCAGCACTAGAAAAAGCATTGCGTGGATTAATTGGGCCCACGCGTGCAGCACGCGGATGTGTTCAATGCGATTTACATCCTTCCTTAGATCATCGTTTAGTGTTTTTCTTTGATCAATTGTGGGAAAGTCGTGAGATGTGGGAGAAACACACGGCATCGGAATATGTGCGTGATTTCAACAGAATAACCGAAGGCATGATTGATATTTTCAATTTATGCATTGCTGAACATTAAATAGAAACGTACAAATTTTATGCAGATTAAGTATTTGTTTTCTAATAATACAAGTATAAATAAATAATTATAGAAAACAATTAAGCTTCCAGTTTAACTAAATTATTTTAATTGACATTCTTTATTACACATACATAATTAGTTAGAACTCGTACAATAAAATTTATATGATCTAATTGATGGCCACTTCAATAACCGCGTTACGAGGCCCTATTATTAGTTGCAAATGTAAGCTCAACTCCTCAAGCGTCAACGGCAATTTAGACTATGAACCAGATGGGCTTATTCTTTTAGAGGAAGGGAAAATTATAGACTTTGGGCCGGCTATAAAACTTATAGATAACATTCCTGCGAATACGAAAATTAATGTTTTTGATGAGTGTAGAATAATAAAAACCACAATCCAATAACGATATAAAAATAAGCAGTCTTATTTTTTCGAAATATGGTTCACCCAAAATTCGACTTCTACTATGGATTGGGAGGAGCTGACTGCTTATGACCCAAAGCGGATTTCAGTCAAGTAAAGAATACCTTCAGCGAGAAAATATCTCTGTATCGATAATTTGTTGAATTGCCTATGAGGTCAATTGGTATCGCTATGCAGAACTTGCTTTTAAATTATTTAAATCTGACGGCAATCTCCCTTCTTTACGCAGAAAAGCAAGTACATTAACTAACTCACTTGCGTTGTTGAAGCGATCTTTAGGGTGCTTTGCCAGCATTTTATTAATTAGTGACTGAAGGTGTTGGCTAGCGAATGGCAGTGTTGGTATTGGATCATGCACATGCGCAGTAAGGATCGACACAGCGTCTTTACCATTAAATGGTTTATTACCAGTAAGCATTTCAAAAAGCACGACTCCTAAAGAATATATGTCAGAACTCGGTCCGATCGGTAATGAACGAATCTGGTCTGGACTCATATATCGAGGTGTACCCAAGCTATATTGACTTTTGTTTTGCGAGCAAGAACCTAACACTGTAGCAATACCGAAATCAGACAGCACCGCCGAGTTTTCGTCTCCAAATAATATATTTTCCGGCTTAATATCACGATGAAGAATTCCATTTTCATGCGCATAGGCCAGTGCTAAGGCAATTTGCTCGACAACTTTTAATATCCAATCGAGCTCAAGCCTTTTAGTAAGACGTTTACGTAAATTGCCATACGGCAAGTATTCCATCGCGATGTAGTGATACTTATCCGTTATTCCGACGTCATGGATCGTAACGATATTGGGATGTGAGAGCCTGGCATTGATGCGGCCCTCTTTAATAAAGCGATTCGTGCGTTCCTCATTATCCGAATAGGGCGAGAGCATCACTTTGAGTGCGACTTGACGACCTAATGAATTTTGAATAGCAACATAAACTTTTGCTGTGGCCCCGCCACCGCATAGCCCAACAATCCTATAGCCTGGAACTACTGAACCTAAAGATTGTTTCAGTTCAACTCTATCACTAGTATCTTGTACTTGTGTCACACGGATCTCGTTGCTTTCGTTATGTGAAGCTCAACCATATAGATTTTTCATGTGGAACATTATGCATGTCAAGATTTAGTGGTACTGCGCGAGTCTTTTGGAGCTGGAATCATTGGCTATAATGGGTAGCATGTTTAAATGTGTAGTATACATAAATGGCACAATACTGTCCTGAGCATGCTTCATCTCAGGTTTCTTAAATTAAAAGTGATTTTGTTAATTAAAAATGATTTTTTGCTTATGCAGCAACTCCAAGTGAATTAATTAAATTAACTAATTGGTCTTCATCATAAGGTTTTATAATGTAAGCCGAGACGCCTAAGCGTTCGGCCTCGTGCTTATGCTTATCGGTTGATCTCGAGGTGATCATGATGATGGGGGTATGTGCCGTTTCTTGATTGGAACGC
>JBFGJY010000049.1:0-18398 GCA_041576975.1 Gammaproteobacteria bacterium
AGTTGAATAAAAAATATAATACAACAACTTGCTCAAGACTTTAAGAGTTACTGTAAGAGAAGAGCCAGCATTTTTCGATCTTTCGCAGCATTGTAATGCACATGTTCCTATAATACGTGGTGTCATATCTGATCGTATTTGTTCCTACAAAAAAACTTTACGAAGATATACCTTCCGTTGATTAATTTTGGATTTAATGAAGCTCAAACAAATTAGAGCCTAATTAGCCTAATAAAAATTATCTGCTTACGGCCAAAAGTGATCATTCGAATTCATAATTTAACGTTTGAACTTCACGACCTGCAGTACACAGGTCTGCTTGAGTGATTCGTTATGCATGGCCTTCAGAGTGCTGCGAAAAAAACACCCAAGTAAAGAACAACATGAACACTAAATCGTTTAGGCCGTAGATACTGTAAAAAGTCCCCGCCAAAACGTCCGTAGAATAGAGTGGTGCTAAGCTGTCCACCGATAGCCACCTAACCCAAACCACAACATAGACGAGTTTCTCCAGAGCAAAAGCGTCTACCAGCCACTTGATGTTTGAGCTGATGGTCGCAGCACCCAGGTAGCCTAAGCCCCACACAACAAGTATGAGAAGCCCGAAGTTCGACATTACAACCGGATCGGCGCTGTTAATAGCGACATTGGTGAATGCTCGCGAAAACACAAGTACACCGCCGATATTTATCAGCGCAACCGCGATAAGTCCATTCTTTACCAACTTTCTATTCACGCTTTTACACCTGGGTTGCGAATGCATAACTATAATTATGAAACCTAATTGTCGTCTATCACTATATAAAGAGCTAACCTCAACAATATACGAATGTCCGCTTTGAGTCGTTAGCGGTCATTCATTTCTTGAATTAATCGGCTGCTTAGGTTGTATTGCTATTTTCTAAAAGCTCAATTAAGTCATTCCCAATAATGTCTTGTCTCCAGTCTTGTAAAATTAGCAGTTCACGTTGTCCGCGAATTAATTTTTCAACTACACTGCGGGTGGCTAATAGATTTGGTGCGATTTTTAATTCTTCCGCTCGATTTCGAATTAATTGCAATGCATGTTTCATCAACTTACGTTGCTCGCGATTTAAAGGCATGGTTTGATTGGCTTTTGGCCAATTTTGCTCAGGTATTCGTTGTGCTTGATGTATACAGCAAATAAGAGCATCTGCATATCGAGTGCACTGTTGATGAGTAAGTTCGTCCATTTCTGACAATGCTTGAACATTGGTTGGTTGCTTAATTGCCAAGGCACGTAGAGATTTATCACGTAAGATCCATTGTCGTGGTTTATTTTCTTGTATAGCTTGTTGATCACGCCATGTGGCAAGATGTTTAAGCACAATAAGCTGATGAGACTCTAACTTTCCAACTCCTTTGACTGATTTCCAAAGCGCACTCGAATTAATATTATATTTTTCTGTTGCACTCAGGCGTAAGAATTCATCTTCAACCCAGTGACTACGATTACTAATTTTAAGTTCATTTTTAAGATGCTGGTATATGTCAGCAAGATATTTCACATCGTCGACTGCATATTGAATTTCTTTATTGGATAGAGGTCTTCGGTCCCATGCAGTGCGAGATAAAGACTTATCAAGACTAATGCCACATATTTCACTTACTAAATACGCATAACTTACTTGATCACCATATCCAAGTGCACTCGCGGCAATTTGTGTATCGAAAATAGGGTTGGGTATGTCTTCGTAAAGATTAAAAAATATTTCTAGATCTTGACTTGCGGCATGAAAAACTTTTGTTATTGTGTTCGAAAATAGGAGATTTTTCAGAGGCGATAAGTCCTCTACTGTTAGCGTATCGATACAAGCTATGCGACTATCGGCTGCAATTTGCATTAAACATAAATTTGGATAGTATGTCTTTTCACGTATAAACTCGGTATCAAGTACTAACCAATCTTGTTTGGCTACATCCGCACAGAATGCTTGTAAATTCTCGGTTTTCTGTATTATTTCAATTTCCATTATTAATATTGTAATGATTATTCGTTTGTTTAGATATTATCAATCACTATTGCATCTAATTTTATTGTGCTTATTGTTAGTTAATGGCAATGTTTTTGCGCAAGACTGGAAGTCGCCGTTTTATCGAGAGCATTCACTAGTGGGAAAAATTTGGGATACAGAGAAAAATGCATGGATTACTGAAAAGCAACTTAGTATGGAGTTATTAGAGTATGACTACATCCTATTGGGTGAAACGCATAACAATGCAGATCATCATTTACTACAAGCAAATATTTTGAATTCCCTTACAGCTGCTGGAGTTAAGCCAGTAGTCGTGATGGAAATGTTGGCTCAAGAAACTTGGCAAGGTCAACCGAGTTTTTGGGCTGATATTGAGATTTTAAAAGAGCAAGCAAAAGCCCGTAATGATGGATGGCCTTGGGAATTATATACCCCCATTTTACAGGCTGTGGTGCAACATAATCTTGAATTAGTAGCCGGGAACATCGAAAGCAAAACTTTACATCAATGGTCAAATAAAATTGGACATTATACGCCTGAAGAAGTTCTTGCTGAATATTGGATTACATCTAAGGGCCTTAAACAATTAAAACGCGATATTATTGAATCACATTGTGGCTACGCAAATGTAGCTTTTGTCCAATTTATGGAACGTGCACAATTGCAACGAGATAGCATTATGACGACCGCGCTAGTTAATAGTAAATTACCTGTAGTTTTAATTGCAGGTGCTGGGCATGTGCGCAACAATTATGCAGTCCCTGTGCAATTATTGAACAAACATCATCGTTTTTCATATGTTTCAATAGCATTTATGCCGGTGTTGCCAGATTTAAAGAATCCAATGGATTATTTGGATGAGATACCAAAAGTATTTGATATTTTGTATTTCACACCTAACCATACTAATCAAGATCCGTGTGTGACTTTTAGAAATCAATTACAAAAGATGCAGTAAACAAACATGCAGTAGAAATAAGAATTCAAACGATTGCTTGAAGTAAGTGGAGTTTGTGCGACAATACTGAGAGCACCCATATAAGAAAACTTAGTACACTTCATTTGACATTCTCTAATTTAATGGGCAACTAAATGTTTGCTGGTCCGGATACTAATCTCAAGGCGCGAATTAAAAGTCTACGTCAACATATTTCCACAGAAAATCCGCTGTTAGTTGCGGTTGTGGATCGGTTTTGTGAGTTAGATAAAATTGCATATGGGCTTGGAATTATTTCTAGAAAACAATCTTACACAACAGAAATTTCTTGGTGGCCGTTAATTGCGGTTTTAGGTACTTTTTCAGCGGGTAAGTCTACATTTATTAATCACTATGTAAAAACAGAATTGCAAAAAACAGGCAATCAAGCTGTTGATGATAAATTCACGGTTATATGTTTTAGTAGTGATGACAAAATACGTGTGCTTCCCGGGTTGGCGCTTGATGCAGATCCACGTTTTCCGTTTTATCAAATTAGTGAAGAAATAGATAAGGTCGCTGTGGGGGAAGGGTCGCGAATTGATACCTACTTACAATTAAAAACCTGTCCCTCAGATTTGATTAAGGGCAAAATTTTTATAGATTCTCCTGGCTTTGATGCTGATGCACAGCGTACCTCAACGTTACGTATCACTGACCACATCATCAACCTATCGGATTTAGTACTCGTTTTTTTCGATGCTCGACATCCAGAACCTGGTGCAATGCGCGACACCTTGGAACATCTTGTTGCTGGAACGGTGCGCCGCAATGATTCTAATAAAGTTTTATTTATCCTAAATCAAATAGATACTGCGGCAGCTGAGGATAATATCGAGGAGGTTGTTGCTGCATGGCAACGTGCCCTGGCCCAGGGCGGTTTGGTCAGTGGTAGATTTTATGCTACCTACAATGAAGGTGTCGCTGTACCGATTGATGATGAGGGTTTGCGGGAACGTTATCAGCGTAAACGCGATGCAGACCTAAGCGAAATTTATCAACGTATTGCTGAAGTAAGTGTTGAACGTGTATATCGAATAATCGGCTCGCTAGAAAATATCGCCAATCATATTCAGAATAATATCGTACCGCAAGTGCGCGAAGCAGTAAGCACTTGGATGAAACGTGTTTTGTTAATCGATGTGTTTGTACTTGGGCCCATTTTTGTTAGTGTCTTGTTCTACATGATTAAGCATAGTGGCTCAGGGACTGCATATGATGCTTATGGGCAAACGGGTTTCATAACTGCTGTACTTCTTGCACTCTTATTGCTTTTATTTATACATTTTTTAGTGCGTAGCATGGTTGCGAAGTGGGTAGCTAAATCCTTACCCGAAAAAGGACTAGAGGGGTGTATTCGTTTAGGTTTTTTCCGTAACACTCGATGGTGGCAACCGCTTGCTCGTCCTTTTATTGTAGGTTGGAATAAAAAAGCACGAAATAAATTAATTGAAATACGTGAAGCCGCTGATGCGTTTGTTCAAAAGCTGAATGACGAATATACAAATCCGTCGGGTGAAAGTAGTTGATTAGGCTAGTATATTGATTCGGTTCTACGTACTGCACGTAACACTAGATAAACCCAAGGCCAGACTAAAACACTTGTTAGTACTGGCGCCCAATATAACCAAGACCTGGGGTCTTCACCTAGAATGCCCATAATCCAAAGAGAGATGCTCATATAAGGTAATAAAATCATACCTACAAACATAGCTTGTTGATGTAATGGATAATTTCGTACTCGTTGATGAAAACGAATCGCGATGTATGCGGTAATAGCAAAGCCTAACGCATGTTGGCCAAGCAGTGCACCCTGAATCACATCTACACAAAGACCTAGTATCCACGCAATTCCAACGCCTATATTTTTTGGCAAAGCCATGCTCCAATAAATAAGCGCAAGTGCTAGCCATTCTGGTCGATACGGTCGCGCCCAATCTGGTAATGGCATTAACATTAGCATCATTGCAACTACAAACGTGACGCCGATAGTAAAAAACTTTGATGAGTTATTCATTGTTCTTGATAATCTGTATTATTACTATCGGCTGTGAAATTGGTATCTTTACCATCTGGCCAGATCAACAATACTTCTCTTATCGTTTTCAGATCGACTAGTGGTTTTGCCTCAACTTTAGTAAATGCTTCACCTGCTACTTGCTGGATGCTGGTAATTTCGGCAACTGGATAATCAGTTGGATAACGATCATCTAAACCTGATGTAATAACTAAATCACCAATCTGAATATCTGCAGTGTTTGTTACATGCTGTAGCTCAAGCTTATCAATATTTCCAGTTCCCACAATTAAGCTGCGTTGTCCGCTGCGTGCTATAACACCTAACAAGGCATGATTTGGATCTGATATTAAAATTGCAACCGAATTAAATGGCCCCACTTTATCAATTTGACCAATAATGCCTTTTGCACCTAGCAATGGTTGTCCTTCATAAACCCCATTTCGTATGCCCTTATTTAATACAATACGTTGACGAAACGGATCTAAATCAACAGATAGAAGTTCGGCAATTAGCAAGCGTTCTTTATCAAAATACTTAGCGGATGAGAGGAGCTCACGTAAGCGGGTATTTTCTTGTTCTAGCGTAGTAAGTTTTTGCAATTGCAATTCAAGACGAATTTGTTCTGCGCGTAGACCGGCATTATCACTTAGCAATTTATTGCGTGCGGAAAATGATTCCATGCTCCAGCTATATACTTTTAAAGGTAATCCCGCTAAATACTCAATGGGGTACATTACGACACTGATCGTTGAGCGCAAAGAGCGTAAGTGATTAAAGCGATGATCGATAGTCATCATACTGATAGACACAATGACTAAGATTGCCAATCTAGCGGAGACAGAAGGGCCAAGGGAAAACAGTGGTTTTATAGCAAATACTCCTTTTTGATGGCCCTCAAAACTATGCTAGAAAGCTAATGATAACGAATCAGTTATTATTCATCAGTGAGAAGTATTTGCTGGCAAAACTAGTCCGCCGTCAATAATTCAGTTCCCATTTCATCCATGAGCTCAAGGACACGGCCACCGCCACGCGCAACAGAGGTAAGTGGATCATCTGCAATCACAACAGGAATACCGGTTTCTTCCATAATGAGGCGGTCCAAATCTCGCAACAATGCTCCACCTCCAGTAAGTACAATACCCCTTTCTGCCACATCCGCACCAAGTTCTGGTGGGGTTTGTTCCAGAGCAGTCTTCACAGCACTGATGATTCCATATAACGGTTCTTGTAAAGCCTCGAGGATTTCGTTGCTGTTTAGAGAAAAACTTTTTGGTACACCTTCAGACAGATTTCTACCTTTTACTTCAAGTTCCAGCATTTCCTTACCGGGATAGGCTGTGCCGATTGCATGTTTAATACGTTCAGCCGTAGACTCTCCTACCAACACGCCATAGTTTCTACGTATGTAGTTGATAATTGCATCATCAAATTTATCTCCACCTATACGAACGGATGAGGAATAGACAATTCCGTTTAGAGAAAGTACGGCAACTTCAGAAGTGCCCCCGCCGATATCCAATACCATTGATCCCCGTGCTTCTTCAATGGGAAGACCTGCGCCAATAGCAGCTGCAATGGGTTCTTCAATTAAGTATGTTTTGCGTGCACCCGCACCGAGCGCAGATTCTCGGATTGCGCGCCGTTCTACTTGAGTGGCCCCACAAGGAACACACACCAATACCCTTGGGCTGGGTCTAAACAAGCGGTTTTCATGTACTTTGCGAATAAAATGTTGCAGCATTTTTTCTGTAGTAGTGAAATCAGCAATCACACCATCTTTTAAGGGCCGGATGGCTTCGATATTCGCAGGGGTGCGGCCCAACATGCCCTTGGCTGATGCGCCCACGGCTTCGAGGGTGCGGGGTCCGCCGTTTGGGTCATTGCGAATTGCCACCACGGAGGGTTCATTTAGCACAATCCCCTTATCACGCATGTAAATCAGCGTGTTCGCTGTGCCTAAATCAATGGATAAGTCATTGGAGAAAACCCCCAGGACGCGCTTGAACATATACTAAATAGTGAGTGACTTCTAATTGCGAGAGTAAGTGTACTCTATCAGTGGCCCAAATTTTGGGCAAGACATTAAGTATGATAGTTTGTGCCGTTCATAAATGATCTTTTCAGTGCTTGCTTTCTTTTAGGCTTGCTCGAATTCTCATGTACTGGTAGGTACATTGTGCTTTTCACAATCCTTCATTAAGCGAGCACGACAAGGTCTCTATGTAGGTAATTACCCCATTAACTAAATTAAGTAATTATGTCTATTACTCCTAAAGAAGTGCAAAAAATTGCTCATCTGGCGAGACTGCAAATTAATGATGATGAGGTAGATCAATATGCAGTTGAGCTATCAAATATCATTTCATTTGTGGAGAAAATGAATACTGCCGATACACAAGATATTGAGCCCATGGCACACCCTTTAGACATAATACAACGATTGCGCGAAGACAAAGTAACAGAAACCAACCAGCGCGAAAAATTTCAATCCATCGCTCCGCGTGCAGAGAAGGGTCTTTACCTGGTACCCAAGGTTATTGAGTGATTACAAAATAGTACTACAAAAGTACAGTTAAATATTTTTTGTATTTGAAAAACAAATTCTTTTATGCACGAACTTTCTGTTTCACATCTCGCTGCAGGTTTAAATAAAGGCGATTTTTCAAGTGTTGAGCTCACACAACACTTTGTGAATCGTATGCAACAACATAAAGATCTAAATGCGTTTATCACTGAAATGGGCGAACGTGCAATCTTACAAGCCACTAATGCAGATAAGTTAATTAAAGAAAAAAAGCATAGTGCGTTAACAGGAATACCGCTTGCACATAAAGACATATTTTGTATGCATGGTGTGAAGACATCTTGTGGATCAAAAATGCTGGATAACTTTATAGCGCCCTACAATGCAACAGTCGTGCATAAACTTGATCAGGCAGGCTGTGTAGTGTTAGGTCGAACCAATATGGATGAATTTGCCATGGGCTCATCAAATGAAACCAGTTACTACGGGCCTGTAAGGAATCCATGGAATACCGAATGTGTCCCTGGCGGGTCATCCGGTGGATCGGCAGCTGCAGTTGCTGCACGCTTGACGCCTCTTGCAACCGGCACGGATACCGGAGGATCGATCCGTCAGCCCGCAGCCTTGTGTGGAATCACAGGACTGAAACCAACGTATGGACGTGTATCTCGCTATGGCATGATTGCTTTTGCATCAAGTCTTGATCAGGGGGGCCCGTTTGCCAAATCGGCAGAAGACTGTGCCTATTTACTGCAAGCTATGGCAGGCTTTGATCAAAAAGATTCGACTAGTATTGATCGACTGGTACCAGATTATACGCAGTCATTAAATCACTCATTGAAAGGTAAGGTAATTGGTATACCCGAAGAATATTTCAGTGCGGGTTTAGGATTAGGTGTTAAAGAAATTATTAAAGGTGCAATTGAATGGTTTGAGCAGCAAGGCTGTGAAATTAAAAATATAAATCTTCCTAACACGGAATTAGCCATTCCAGCATATTATGTTATTGCGCCTGCAGAATGTTCTTCTAATTTAGCGCGCTTTGATGGTGTGCGTTATGGACATCGTTGTGAAAATCCAAAAGATTTACGCGATTTATATGATCGTAGTCGCAGTGAAGGCTTTGGTGCTGAAGTTAAACGGCGCATTATGATTGGTACCTATGTATTATCTGCAGGTTACTACGATGCTTATTATTTAAAGGCTCAACAAATACGAAGACTAATCAGTGAAGACTTTAAAAAAGCATTTCAAGATGTTGATGTGATTCTTGGTCCAACCACACCCGAACCTGCATTTAAAATTGGTGAAAAAACAAATGATCCAGTGACTATGTATTTGTCGGATATATATACTATTGCGATTAATTTAGCAGGTTTACCAGCAATTTCCGTACCCTGTGGTAAACAAGCAGGGCTACCGGTAGGTATGCAATTAATAGGAAATTATTTTGAAGAAGAAAAATTACTTAATTTCGCACATCAATATCAATTGGAAAAAGATTGGCATAAACAAAGTCCTCCGGATTTTGAGTAGTTAGCAAGTAATGCAGTGGGAATCAGTAATCGGCTTAGAAATTCATGTGCAGCTTGCGACACAAAGCAAAATTTTCTCGGCTGCTTCTACTGTCTTTGGTGCAGAACCCAATACTCAAGCCTGTGCCGTAGATCTTGGCCTACCGGGTGTGTTACCCGTGCTGAATCATGAAGCTGTACGCATGGCTGCAATGTTTGGTTTGGCTATAAATGCAAACGTAGCCGAGCGTTCGATATTTGCGCGTAAAAATTATTTCTATCCTGATTTGCCTAAAGGCTATCAAATTAGCCAGTACGAAAAACCCATCGTTGAACATGGCACACTTGAAATTGTACTAAATGATGGGCAACACAAAACTATTGGAATTACCCGTGCGCATTTAGAGGAAGATGCTGGCAAGTCATTGCATGAAGAATTTGCAGAATTTACGGGCATCGATTTAAACCGTGCAGGCACGCCCTTAATTGAAATTGTTTCTGAGCCAGATATGCGTTCTGCAGAAGAAGCTGTCGCTTACATGAAAAAAATACATTCGATTGTGCGTTATCTAGGAATTTCGGATGGCAATATGCAAGAAGGTTCATTTCGTTGTGATGCCAATGTTTCGGTACGCCCTAAGGGTCAACAAGAATTTGGTACGCGTACGGAAACCAAAAACCTCAATTCATTTCGTTTTGTTGAGCGAGCAATTAACTTCGAAATTGAAAGGCAAATTGGTGTTTTAGAGGACGGAGGAGAAGTAATTCAAGAAACCAGGCTTTATGATGCTAATAATGATGAAACACGCTCCATGCGTACTAAAGAAGAAGCAAATGATTATCGTTATTTTCCTGATCCGGATTTATTACCGGTGGTAATCGAGCCCGAAGTTCTAAAAAAAATAAAACATGATCTGCCAGAGTTACCGGATGAAAAAATTGCGCGTTTCAAACAAGACTATGGCTTAAGTGATTACGATGCAGAAAATCTCGTTATGAACAAAGAGACTGCGGAATACTTTGAAGAAACCGTTAAACGTGTAAAGGGAAAAGTAAAGCTAGCAGCAAATTGGGTATTGGGGGAACTCAGTGCAGCGTTAAATCAAGATGCTATCGAAATTACAGAGTGTCCTGTTACAGCATCCATGTTCGCGGATTTATTGAATCGCATTGAAGACGGCACTATCTCAGGCAAGATTGCAAAAGAAGTATTTCAAGCCATGTGGGCAGGTGAAGGCAGTGTAGATTTTATAATTGAAGCTAAAGGCCTTAAGCAAATTACTGACAGTGATGAAATAGAAGCGCTAGTAGATAAAGTTATCAAAGATAATCCTGGCCAAGTAGAACAATACAAATCAGGAAAAGATAAAGTATTTGGTTTTTTTGTCGGCCAAGTTATGAAGCTTTCTAAAGGTAAAGCCAACCCTCAGCAAGTAAACCAGCTATTAAAAAACAAACTAAAGTAGGTAAAGATTACCATTGTCAGCTGATTGTTAAAAGCTGTGTTCGAATACAGAATGTCTAGGTAAACGCAAATATATCTGTATATCAGAAATTTTGTATATCAGATTTTTATGAGAAATTAGTATCGTTTGTCAAACATTCCCGATGTTAAGTCTTTGCAAAATAAACCCGAAAAATCAAATCCATGTCCAAGAACATAACTCATTTCAATTCCGGTGCTAACTCGAAAAATGTATACCACAGCTTTAGGATCAGGAATGCCTTTTTTATAGCTATGTGTGCGTTGTGTGGAAAACTCAAAATCATTTAGTTTATATCCGCGACCTTCAATACACTTAACTACTGTTATTAGGTAATTATCGGTTAAGATTGTTCGATCAAATGCCATAAATATACGATTAAGATTATAAAAGTATCACTATAAGATGAGGACCTAACTAATATTTACGTCATTTTTAAATACATCGATTATGTTTTAGAGAGGATGCTAGTAATTTTTAAAAATTTTTCTCGGTGTACCACTTGTAGTTTACAATTTTAATTGTTTGTAAATGTAAATTACTGACTACAATATGGTGTTAAATTTCACCGACTCAAATTTAAACACTGATTTTTTTAAGTGGTAATTGCAATTAATAAAGTTATTAGTTTTGGCAAGTAAGTAACTGATATTAATGTTGAATATATCCGCTTGTTACTCAATCAAATCCGGATAATGCTGTTGTGTGTTCGTATCTGCTGAATGGATATTGCAATTACTATGGCCTGAAATTTCAATTTAAATGTTTATTTAATGGCATGTTTGTTTAAATAATAGAGCTCATTTTTTGTGTCAATATCTTGGATAACTCCAGGGTCATCCGTTCTGAAAACTTTCATTACGGCTTTATTCTGATTGAGAATATTTATTGCTCCAACATCTGAATTAAGTGCCAATAGCTGATTTTTATATACACCATTAAAACCTACAGGATGACCTCTGCGTCCATTAAAGCTTGGGGCAACAATTTTATAGCCATCTGCTAAGTATTCGACAATATTTAAAATTGTTTGAGATTGGATAAATGGCATATCAGCAAGTGCAATTACCCAGGCGTCTGCGTTTGCATGTTTAATCCCACTGTGAATGCTACTTCCGATACCTTGCAGGGGATTTGGATTGATAACTAACTCATAGCCTTCACTGAGCAAGATCTTCGCGACTTCGTCTCTATAATCGGCGACGACAGCAATGCAACGTGGCAAGACTTGCTTTAAAGTCCGTGCTGCAGACGTCGCAATTTTCACTCCATTAGGCAATGGGTAAACAAGTTTCTGGTCTCCAAATCTGGAAGCAGACCCTGCAGCAAGTAAAACACCACAAACATTTGTGGCCATTATGCAGATTCAAGTAGTTTGTCTTGATTATTTGTGATGACAACATCACATTGATGACGTAAAGCCGTAAGTTCTGCGAGGATTGATATCGCAATTTCAGCTGGTGCTTTACTGCCGATCGGTAATCCAATGGGACCGTGTAGTTTTACAATTTGGGATTCGGAAAGATCAAGTTGTTTTAGTCGTTTTCTTCGCGCTGCTTGTGTCTTATGCGAACCAATAGCGCCCACATAAAACAGATTCATCTGTAATGCTTGCATTAATGCCATATCATCCATTTTTGGATCATGAGTTAGTGCTAACACAATACTTTGTTCGACGGGCTTTAATGTTGCTACAACATCATCCGGCATGTTCGTAGTGAATGGGGTATTCTCATTAATCCAGGATGAATTAACATTTTCACGTGGATCGCAAATCCTCACACGATAGTCAAGCATTAAGGCAAGCTCTGCTACAAATTTGGCAAGTTCGTTTGCGCCAATTAACAATATTTGCCACTGAGGGCCAAAAACTTTATGTAAAAGCTCTCCTTCATAGTTCGATCGTTCTTGCCAGTTAGACTTGCTATAACTAATTATTCCTGTGCGTGCATTGAGATGTCTTGTAATTGGTAAATTTTCCTGAAGCGCGCTACTTATAGGTTCTAAAGAAGTAAAGGAGTCAAGTCTCTCTAATACAAGGTCTAGTTTGCCGCCACAGGGCAAACCAAACTTTTGTGCATCAAGTTGCCCGACACCATAAGAGATCATGCTCACTTTCTTCTTTGCAAAGTCCCCAGCTAAGTATTTACTAATAAGATCGTCTTCTACACACCCACCAGATACAGAACCAACAAATTCTCCATCGAGTTTAATTAACATCATCGAACCAACGGGTCTGGGAGATGATCCCCAAGTGTTGGCTACCGTCACCAATAAAATTTCATCTTCCTGAGTAAGCCAATGCCGCGCGGTCGTTAAAATTATTTCGTCTGAACTTTTCATTACACACTTCGTGGTAATGGTAGTGAGCGATAATGCTTGCCGGTTACTGATGCGATTGCATTTACTACTGCGGGTGCAATGGGGGGTGTACCAGGTTCGCCCACGCCAGTTGGATTTTCATTGGATTCTATGATGTGTACTTCAACCTGTGGCATTTGATTCATGCGCAGTACTTGGTAACCGTCAAAATTAGATTGTTCAACCGCACCATCTTTAAATGTAATCGCACTGGATAATACTGCGGACAAACCATAGCCCATACCACCTTCCATTTGCGCATGAATCAAATCCGGGTTAACCGCAATGCCACAATCCACAGCAATTACAATGCGATCGACTGAGTAACTACCATCATCTTGCACAGTGACTTCGGCCACTTCTGCGACATATGAATTGAAAGATTTATGTACGGCAATACCGCGGCCTTTATTTTTACCAAGAGGCGACCCCCAATTCGATTTTTCAGCCGCAAGGTTTAATACACCAAGATGACGCGGGTGATCTTGTAATAGTTCACGCCGTAATTGTACGGGGTCTTTTTTGATCTTGTGTGCAATTTCATCCAAAAAAACTTCAGTGGTGAATGCGGTATGTGTATGACCAACCGATCGCCACCATTGAATAGGAATAGGAAACTTAGTGGTATGCAGATCAACGTGCATATTCGGAATGGAATAGGGAAGATTTGCCGCACCTTCAACAGAAGTTGCATCAATGCCATCTTTAACCAGCATTCCCTCAAATCCTGTTCCAGTGATTATAGATTGCCCAACAATTCGATGTCGCCAGCCTGAAATTTTATTATTTTCATCTATGGCAGCTTGCAATTCATGATAGTAGAAAGGGCGGTAATAGCCAGCTTGCGTATCGTCTTCACGTGTCCAAACCATTTTTATGGGTGCAGGTATTTTGGCAGCTTTTGCAATAGTTGCTGCCTCAACGACATAATCACTATATGGGTTACCTCTGCGACCAAAAGAACCACCAGCAAACAAGGTATGAATGGTAATTTTTTCTGACGGCAAGCCAACAGTTTGAGACACTGCATGTACATCGCCGGTTTGCAGTTGTGCGCCATACCAAAGTTCGCATGAATCCGAATTAAGTTGAATCACACAATTCATGGGTTCAAGGGCGGCGTGTGCAAGAAAAGGCAATTCATAACTAGCCGATAAGCTGGTATTAGCCTTATTAAAAGCATCATCAATATCGCCACTTGTATGCGCAACTGCACCTGGCTTTTTAGCAAGAGATTTGTATTGCGCTAAGATTTCATTTGAACCAAGTTTAAATGCATTGGTTTCATCCCATTCAATTTCTAAAAGGTCTCTGGCTTTTTTTGCAGTCCAAAAATCTTTTGCAAGTACTGCAACACCCGACGGAATAGCAACGACATCTTTAATACCTTTAATCGTTTTTGCTTTTGAAGCGTCAAAGGATTTCATGATGGCACCAAATTTTGGTGGATGCGCCACTACAGCAGTCAACATGTCAGGCAATTGAATATCCTGAGTGAAGATCGCACTACCATTAATTTTAGAAGCACTATCTTTCCTGGGTACGTGTTTCCCTATATATACAAAATCTTTTGGCGATTTCAGTGTAACTTGTTCTGGTACGGGTTGCGCAGCAGCAAGCTCAGCAAGTTCGCCGAAAGTTGCAGATTGTTTAGATGCTTTATGTAAAACTACGCCTTGTTGTATAGAAATAGACTCTGCAGACACACTCCACGCTTGAGCAGCCGCAGCTACTAACATTGCACGTGCAGATGCGCCTGCGTTACGCAGTTGTTCGTAAGAGTTTGCAATTGAAGAGCTACCACCGGTTCCTTGATAGGGGCCCCAGTTTAAATTATTGTAGAGCGTTGGATCTGCAGGTGCACTTTCGACTTTTATTTGTGACCATGCTGCATCTAATTCCTCTGCGATCAAAGTCGGCAGGCCTGTAAAGGTACCTTGACCAAATTCGATATGTTTTGAGATGACGGTGACCATGTTATCTGTGCCAATTCGAACAAATGCATTGGGCTCTAATACTGCTTGTCGAGTTGCTGCTGTGGCATGTCCAGGCCCGGAGAGTAGTTCTTCAGCAAGCAAAGGCTGAAAATAGACACCAAGTGTTAAACTTGTGCCTGAAATAATTCCTAATTTTAAAAAATCTCGTCGACTTTCATTAACTATATTTGATTGTGTCATGTTGGCCTCTACGCAAGATTATTTGCTGCTTCTTTGATTGCTGCACGAATGCGGGCATAAGTTGCACAACGGCAAATATTTCCCGACATAAATGCATTAATATCTGCAGTACTTGGATTCTTATTTTTGGTGAGTAGTGCTGTTGCTGACATTATTTGGCCAGATTGGCAATATCCACACTGTGGAACGTCCAATTTTTTCCATGCATCTTGCACCGCTCGACCTTCTTTCGATTGCAATCCTTCAATCGTTGTAATTTTTTTTCCTACAGCCGAAGACACTGGTGTGATGCAAGACCTTATAGGTTGCCCTTCAACATAAACCGTGCAGGCACCACAGAGCGCGCGCCCACATCCATACTTTGTTCCCGTCAATCCTGCAGCATCACGGATAGCCCATAAGAGTGGTGTGTCTTGATCGATATCAAGATCAAAATTACTATCATTTAAATTAAGTGTAACCATATTAATTTAACCTTTTTGCTTAAGATATTACTATTGATTAACTATAATTGGTGATTGATATCTTACTGATATAATTATACGTGTCATCAATATATTCGCACTGGCATAAACTTGAGTGTATTTGATGTGACTATAAAGTGTTTTTATTAAAGCTTTAATTGTAAACTTCCAAATTAAGATAGATAAAGACTATATAGATAATAAGAAGCTACTAAATTATAAAGCATTGGTTGCACGATTATTTGCCTAAATTTTTTTTTAAAATATGTGTGCGCTTAATCTCTTCATTTCAAGATTTCAATTAAAAATTTGTCCTCAAACGTTTAATTAATAATTAAACTTTTGCTTTGTTAAAAGAGTGTTACAGTATAGTCAAACGAGTTGATGATGTATTTTTTTATATTAAATTTTCATAAACTCTAGAAATCAACTATCTTGTGATGATCTTTTCTAAATGCATGATTTCTAATTAAAGTATAAAAAAAGTTATTGTGCTAAATTCTTCACTATTCCTCTTGCTATTTATTTCTACCACATGTGACACGGTCTAATTGTGCTAAATCTTTATAAGTTTTCACTTGCTTAAATCCATATTGTTTAAATAGTTGTTGTACTTTAGTTGCTTGTTCAAAGCTGTGTTCTACGACTAAACTTCCTTGTGAGTATAAATATTGATTAGCTCCTGCAATTACTAGCTTTAAATCCTGCAAGCCATTGTCATTGCTGATTACAGCTTTACTTGGTTCGTATTGGGTAACGGGTTGCTCTAATAGTGGATCGTTTTCTGCTACATAAGGTGGGTTACAGACAATCACATCAAACTTTTCACGGCCAATATTTTTGTACCAGTTACTGTAAATAAACTGGATTGGAGCTTGATGCTTTGTGGCGTTTAACTTTGCAACCTCTAATGACTGTTTTGATAGATCGGTTGCAACTACTACACAATCGTCGCTCTCTTTTGAAATGGAAATTGCTATCGCACCTGAGCCTGTACCTAAATCCAATATGCGTGGTGTTTGCTTTTCGGCAATTAAATCTAGTGTGATTTCTACTAATAATTCAGATTCTGGTCGTGGGATTAATACATGTTTGTTAACGATGAAATCAAGCGACCAAAATTCTTTTTTCCCGATTATATAGGCAAGTGGTTCCCCCTTGCTGCGGCGATTAAGGAATAACTTAAATAATGTTAATTGTTCGTTAGATAGTTCTTTCTCAGGATATGCAATCAGTTTCGTTTGTTTAATATTGTATGTATGACAGACTAAAAGCTGCGCATCAAGTTTGGCACTGTCACTATTCGATGCGAGTTTGGCTATTGCAAAATCAATAGCTTCTTGAAAGGTCATGGGTGGTAAAATTTAATCGCTTAATGTAGCAAGCAAATCGGCCTGGTGTTCATTGCGCAAAGGTTGTATGACTTGATCTACATTGCCTTGCATCATCTCGTCTAATTTATATAAAGTTAAGTTGATACGGTGATCTGTAACGCGACCCTGAGGAAAATTATACGTACGGATGCGCTCAGAGCGATCACCGCTGCCTACCAAATTACGACGTGCTTCTGCTTGTTCGTCAAATTGTTTTTGACGCTCTTGATCTAATAGTCGAGCGCTTAACAATGACATGGCGCGCGCACGATTTTTGTGTTGCGAGCGCTCATCCTGACATTCTACTACGATACCTGTTGGTAAATGTGTAATACGAATTGCAGAGTCGGTTTTGTTAACATGTTGTCCACCGGCCCCCGAAGCACGAAAGGTATCGATACGTAGATCAGACGTATCAATTTCAACTTCATCGATTGCATCGACTTCCGGCATGATGGCAACTGTTGCCGCTGATGTATGCACACGTCCTTGAGATTCAGTTTCTGGTACACGTTGTACACGGTGAGCACCCGATTCAAATTTCAAATTTGAATACACCTCATTGCCTGTAATTTTGGCTATGATTTCTTTATAACCGCCATGATCACCTTCGCTCTGATTCATGATTTCAACTTTCCAGCGCTTATTTTCTGCGTATCGAGAATACATACGAAATAAATCACCGGCAAAAATTGCGGCCTCATCACCACCTGTACCCGCGCGTATTTCCAGAAATACATTGCTCTCATCATGTGGATCTTTGGGCAAGAGTAAAGATTGTAGTTCTTGTTCAAGTTGTTCGATTTGTTGTTCAGTAGTTTTAATTTCCTCCAATGCCATCGTTCTTAAATCTTCATCTTTATCACTTGCAAGTTCTTTTGCAGAGCTAAGATCATCCATGGTGCTTAAATACTCAGTGAATTTAGTCACAATAGGTTCAAGTTGCGCATATTCCTTTGAAAGTTTAGTAAATTCATTTTGATTATTGATCACATTTGGATCGGCAAGTTCGGCAGAAATTTCTTCGTGCCGTTCTTTAACGGTTTCAAGCTTATGTATAATTGAATCTTTCATATGTTATATATTTAGCATAAATAAATTGAAAAAGTTGCACTCTATAGAAGAGAGCAATATTCACTAATAGAGTTTTATGAAAGCTAATAAAAGTGAAGGGCTCGAGTGCTTCGACTAGCAAGCATGCCGTATGAGAATGGATTGATACTAAGTTTAATCATCAGAGGGAATATTTAATAGTATTCGAGCCGCTTCAATCAACTCATTTTTACCCTCTTTACCAGCGACATTTAATGCCTCGGTAGGGTCATGTGTGAGTTTATTTGTTAATGTATAAGCCAAAAAATTTAAAACTTCATCAATAGGTTTGCCTTGTTCAAGCATTTTTTGTGCTTTTTCTAATACAGCATCTCGTTGTAACTCCGCTCTCGTGCGGAATGCGCGAACTGTATCGACTACACCTTGGCCGCGTAACCATAAGGAGAATTCTC
>JBFGJY010000050.1:0-18175 GCA_041576975.1 Gammaproteobacteria bacterium
AAAATATCTAAACTACTTTAATGATTTTACTTATATTTACAAAATATTTTTTGTCTTGCACTTACCTATAGTAATTATATCGAGAATTACTCATTTTTAAATTAATAAAATGAATGTCTGAATATTAATGCTAAACTTATATTATTCATTTTATTATAATCTCTACACAACTTATATAAATGGAAATTTAACTAATGTCTGAAGATGTCGCTCTGTCTACCAGTATTGAAGGAGTAACGAACACCATTCAAGATACATTGCTGGATATTTGGTCCAACTTCATTTCACATACTCCTTATCTTGTAGGTGCCATACTCGTACTAATCTTTACTTGGGGTATTACTAAGATTATTGGGAAGCTAGGACATCGAATATTCTCAAAATCGAAGATTCGCCAATCTTTGCAAGAACTAATCTTACGCTTAATAATCATTGCAATTTGGATTTTTGGTTTTTTACTTGCAGCAATGATTGTATTCCCTGGCCTTACACCAGCCAAAGCCCTCGGTGGCCTTGGTCTTGTGTCTGTAGCGGTTGGATTTGCGTTTAAGGATATATTTGAAAATTTCTTTGCTGGAATTTTATTACTATGGCGCTATCCATTTGAAAATGGTGACTATATACAGTGCGAAGATGTCGAAGGACGTATTGAGCGTATAGAAATTAGAATGACTCTGATTAGAAAAACTTCTGGTGAGCTTGTAGTCGTACCCAATTCATTTTTGTTCAAGAATCCTGTGAATGTATTAACTGATCAGAAAAAACGTCGTATAACAATTACGACTGGAGTCGGATATAGTGAAGACATTGAGAAATCTGTTGAGGTAATTACACAAGCCGTTAAAAATTGTAAAACCGTAGATCAACAAAATCCCATTCAAATTTTCCCCCAAGCATTTGGCGCAAGTAGTATTGACATTGAGGTTACTTGGTGGACAGAATCTAAACCAGTAGACCTTAAGCGTTCTCGAGCTGAGGTTGTAACGGCGATTAAAAAAGCACTTGATGAGGCAGGTATTGAAATTCCATACCCTTATCGTACTCTAACATTTAATGAGCCACTTGAAATTACCCACTCAGACAATGGCTAACATACATAAATTGGGTTTTTTTAGATAGGTAAGCTAAACTTACTCAGACAAAAACTATAATTAATACACAATGTTAGCAAACCACATTGTGGTCATTGCTGGTATTGGAGTCATATGTGCTTTATGCCAGTGGTTAGCGTGGAAGGTAAAAGTACCTTCAATCCTCTTTTTATTATTATCTGGTATCACAGTCGGCCCCATTCTTGGTTGGTTAAAGCCAGACCAATTAATGGGTGATTTATTACTTCCATTTATCTCAATTTCTGTAGCAATCATTTTATTTGAAGGCGGTTTAACACTTAATTTAAAAGAGATTAAAGGCTACGGAGCTGTTGTTCGTAATCTAATTACATTAGGTGTGTTAGCCACTTGGTTAATGATAGCACTTACAGTGCATTTTATTTTTCAACTCAATTGGAACATTGCTTTTTTATTTGGCGCAATCACTGTGGTAACAGGACCGACGGTTATAAAACCACTAATGCGTGTGGTACGCCCTAATGCTGAGGTTGCTAATGTGTTGCAGTGGGAAGGTATTCTGATTGATCCCATTGGCGCCTTTCTAGCTTTACTCGTTTTTGAATTTATTTTGTCTTCAACACCTGGCCAGGCCATTAGTCATAACATTTATATTTTAGGCAAACTTATAGTAACAGGCACATTAGTAGGTGCAGTTAGTGGCTATGTATTTGGAATTATTCTAAGAAATTATTGGGTGCCAGAATATCTACAAAACATCACCACTTTAGCAACCGTTGTTTTTATTTATATGTTGTCGGAGCTCGTCCAGCATGAGTCTGGTTTATTAGCAGCAACGATTATGGGTATTTGGTTAGCTAATATGAAAAATGTCTGGATTAAGGAAATAATAAATTTTAAGGAAAGTATCAGCATTTTATTAATATCTTCTCTATTTATCCTTCTTGCTGCTCGATTAGATTTAAATTTGCTCCCTCAATTTGGCTGGACTATACTTCTTTTTCTTGCGATAGCGCAATTTATTATTCGGCCATTGAGTGTATGGATTTGTACATTTGGATCAAAGTTAAATTGGCGTGAACGTGCACTGATAAGTTGGGTCTCACCACGCGGAATAATTGCTGCTGCAATTTCATCATTGTTTGTAATACGCCTTGAAGAGAAAGCAATTACTCAAGCCGATGCAATCGTTCCATTAACATTTATCCTCATCATTGGCACTGTTGTATTTCAAAGTTTGACTTCTAAAACAGTAGCTAGGTTTTTGAATGTATCCGACCCTATGCCTAACGGCATTTTAATTGTGGGTGCCAATAAAGTCTCTATTGCAATTGATCGTGCGCTTAATCAGTTAGGAGTGCGCACAATTTTAGCGGATAGCTCTTGGAATAATATTCAAAAAGCACGGATGAGTGGATTGCGCACTTATTTTGGTAATCCCACATCGGCACATGCAGATGAGCATTTAGATTTAATAGGAATTGGCAAACTTGTAGCGCTATCTACGCGTCGAGAAACTAATGCGTTAGCAAGCATCCATTATCGTCCTGAGTTCGGTCTAGATTCTATTTATTCACTTCAAAATCAACCTGATGAGGACCAACTAGACAAACATGAACCAATATCAAAACATCAACCAAATGTGCTTTTTTCTAGAGATGTTAACTATAATATACTTCGAGAAAAGTTAGATATGGGTGCTGAAGTTTCACATACAAAACTTACTGAAATTTTTAACTATGAGGCCTATTTGCAAAAATATGCAGCAAATTCAGTTTTGATGTTTGCAATAGATCCAAATGGTGTTATTCACGTGTATAGTGATCCTCTACGATTTACACCAGTCAAAGATTGGACTATTGTACGTTTAGGCCCGAGCAATAGTAATAACGAATAAGTATTCATAACTTTAAAAAAATTAATTTTACTTGTTAAAGATTATGGTCTGTTACATAAAATCTCTATGCCAGTATGTACTCATTAAGTTCCATCTTTAATATAGATTTTGCGCTAATTGCGCATAATTTAATCACTGTTGGTACAGCATATTTAATTTCTTTACCTATCGCCTGGGATCGTGAGAAAGAGGCAAAAAGCGCAGGTTTGCGTACATTTCCAATCGTAGCTGTAGCGACATGCGGATTTACATTGTTAGGAATCGACGTATTAGATACGACCGATGCAGAAGCGAGAGTCTTGCAAGGCGTTATTACAGGTATTGGTTTTATTGGAGGCGGAGCTATTCTAAAAAAACAAGACGGAACATCTGGTACTGCAACAGCAGCTAGTTTATGGAGTACTGGCGCAATTGGAATCGCGGTTGCTTTCGGAAAAATTGAAATTGCAATTAGTTTGAGTTTGATAAATTTCATTACACTGCGTTATATCAAACGATTTAAAACTAAAGAATAAGTTTTATTATTTTAGATAACATAGTAATACACTGATAACTAACTAGTCTCTTGATGTAATTCTTAACCTATAAATAATCATGTATAACTACTCAATCGCTGCTATTATTGAATTGGTATGAGTTTATTATGTCACTGATACGCGCAAGCATGATTAATTTAATAATTACAATTTTTTGTCTTACACTATTCTTTGGATGTGAAAAAGAAAGTCCTGCAGAAAAAGCTGGTAAAAATATAGATTCCACAATAAAAAATGCTGAACAAAGCCTTGAAAAAGCTGGTGAACAAATTGACGAAGCTATCAGTGACGCAAAAAGAAAAATTGAAGACGCACAATATTAATTTGATCACTCTGATATACCTTCGTAATAAAATATAATAAGTTGATAATAATTATAATTAAAATGAGGAGGTCGTAATATTAAGTTGGACTATCGCTTTTTTATAATCGCAATTATTGATATGAGATTTTTTCAAGAATTCTCTCTTGAAGAGATATCTAATCATTTAAACATTGCTTTGAGTGCAGCAAAAATGCGCTTATATCGCGCACAAAAGCAGTTTGAATTAATTTATACTGCAGATTCTATGATGTTAAATTAAATTTATAGATTTTTTCTGTATACAGCAAAGTATATAAAATACATCAAGTGATTCCTTCACGTATTTTTTCATTGGCTTTTTGTTTATCTTCTCGATCCGCACTGGGAGCAACTTGCTTGTTTGGTGCATCTTTATCAAAGGATAACTCAATTAAAATAGGAAAATGATCTGAACCAAAAGTTGGCAAGCGTTTTATTGACTTCAGCAAGAAATGCTTAGATGCAAATGCATGGTCAAGAGGAAAACGAAAAAAAGGAATTTTTGCATGGAAAGTGTTAAACATACCACGTCCTATCCTTGGATCTAGCAAACCACTTGTTTTCTGGAATAACGTAGTTGTATATGACCATGCAACATCATTTAAATCTCCAGCCACTATTGTTGCATCAGTATGTTGTTTGGCAAGCTTTCCAACAATCAATAACTCAGCATCTCTTTCCGTTGTATCGGTACTTTCTTGAGGCGCGGGTGGTTTTGGATGTAGGCAATGTAAAATAATTTTCTTATTAGATGGATGTATTATTTTCGTGTGTATAGATGGAACTTCATTTTCAACTAAATATTCTATATGTGAGTTCTCAAGTTCTAAATTAGAATATAGAACCATCCCATATGTATTGTTGAGAGGTTTGGATACAATGTATTCATAACTTATTTTTTTGGTTAACTGTTTATACCATATTTCATCAGCTTCAATTACTAATAATATATCAGGTGTATATGAACTGATTAAATTTACTAAACCATCAATATTCTTGTTTTGCATCAAAACATTCGTGATCATCAATTTTATCGATTCATTTTTTGCGCTATTTTTATCCTGTAACATCTGCACAGGATGTATCCGTGTATATGGGATCATTTTGATAATTTGAAATACTAGACATATAAAAACAATCAAGAAAAAAAAGATAAAAATGGTGCTTTTTTCAAATATGAATAATGCATATATAAAGATAATAATTCCTAAAATTGTAATTTGAAATCTAGGAAATTCGAAAATACGCACCCACCATCCATCATGCCGAAGAAGTGGCAAAAATGTGGCCGTAAAAAAAGAGATTGCTAATATATAAAAAAGCACTTTCATGAGTAAGTTGAAGCTAAAATGTACAAATTTAGAGATAATTTATTCTTATCTAGCATACTAAAGAAGCTAAATTATTAAACAAACCTTGTAAATAGCAAGCTCTATGCATGAGATCTTGATCTACGGTGGAACAAATACCTATAGAATTTTTACAACAGGTTTCAATGAATGATGGCAAGTGTCAAGTATTGATACACGTGAGAGTTGCAGACATAATCGTCATCCTGAAATTGTATTTACTAATTAAACCGATCTGCTCATAAAAGAATTAAAATTTTTTGCACTACTTATCACTGTAACTAATTTTGGGGTATTATGATGTTTCCCCAGTTAACTTTTTTTACACATTAGCTTGCATTTTCTATTCATTTGATTAACAGAGTACTAGGTATTGAAAGGGCAATTAATAAAATCATTTATATTGTTGATTTTTTTGTTGTATCTTTATTGCTTGTGTGCCCACGCAGAAGATGATGTACAGCAATGGACTAGTATGCAGATTACGCATAAAGCCAATGACAAAACGCAGCTGGCATTATATACACGCTTTGAAGTTGCAGATGATATATCGCGAGCAAACACTCTTTTATTACGCCCTTTTATTTTGTTTAAGTTAAAATCTGGATATAGTGCTGGGCTTGGCTATGAATACGTAGATAATCTTCGCCTCAAAGGTCGATTTGAAAACCGCATCTGGCAACAAATAGCCTTTGCTCACCCCGCAAAAAACTATCAATTGAGTAATCGGTTGCGTATTGAGGAGCGTTTTATTGATGAAATAGCTGGTCCTGTAGTGCGCGCTCGTTATTTAATTGGTGCTATATTCCCTTTGAAAGACACCAACTGGTATCCCATCACCTCTAATGAAATTTTTTTCAATTTAAATGATAAAAATGAAGGACCTCCACATGGCTTTGATCAGAACCGTTTTTTAGTCGGCATAGGCAAGAATATTGGTGAATCATCTTCAATACAAGTGGGTTATATGTACAGAGTCGTAGATCTTCGTAAAAAATCAGTCCGTAACGATCATATCGCTTTATTAAGCTTATTTTTTTAAAAAAATTTTAAAATTGAGTCAAATAATGCTGATCGTAACTATATAGCTACATTAGATGCTCTTACAAACAGCGTACGGCCTAAAGTAGAAATTTATGTTTGAGTAAAATTTAATACAGCAGTTAAACAGAAATCTTTTTCAGCTATATTTTACTAGGCTTAGAGTAGCTTTTTTAAAATACCAAACTTGTTGTGCTCTATTTTTGCTGGCTGATTAAACTTATCCATAAACCCTTTGCAAAATTTACATTCCAAATGGGATATATCCCAAACCTTGAAATCGGCAGAATATTTATCCGCTTTTTAACTTATTGTGCAAGTCAGTTCTGCTTGATATGAGGTAAAACTGCCATGAGTATAAAGTTTTCTAATTATAAGTCCTTCAATAAATTAATTGGGAAAGCATGCAAAGGGACTACAGTCACTACAAAGGAATTACTTCGAGAACTTGTTGATAATGGCTATCAAAACTTTAAGGAATTGGACCTTACCCTTGAAGACTTAAAAATGATTGTGTCAGATATTGCTGACAGTAAAGAAATTTCTGCATTGTATACTCATACTACTAGCACAAGATCCGAAGTAGAAGTTCAAGATTGAACCAACGTTCTTAGTATTATGAATGCGGGGATCACAATAACAGTCCTACTGAACTATTCTCGAGCTTAGAGAGGCTTTTTTATAATACCAAGCTTGTTGTGTTCTATTTGTGCTGGCTGCTTAAGCTTATCCATAAACTCTTTGTAAGCTTGATCAGACCCATCCCAAGCCAGGTTATCGGCATCACAATCATCTACAACAATTATGCCGCCCGGAACTAACCCCTGATATAGCTCTTTGAGGGCCTTTTTGATTGGGCGGTATAAATCCACATCTAACAAAACAAAAGAAAATGGACCCAATGTAGTTAGATCAAAATTATTGACATCTGTTTGAATAGATTCAACTCTGTCAATTTTATTTTGCTTGATTGTTCCATCAAACCATTTTTTCTTGTTTATTCTAAAGTGTTTAAATAATTTTTTGTCTTTCTTTCTGTTATCTACTTCAAATTGGATGTCTTCTTCAACAAACCCAGAAAAGGTATCAAGTGCGAAATATTTCTTATCAATATTCTGAGCATTCATATATTTATTTAAAAAGATCGTAGTTCTGCCATTTGCGCACCCAACTTCGACGATAGATCCAGGGATATTTCTTGTTTCTTCAATACAGTTACATAAAAAAATTAACTGGGGTGGAGTAAAATTATAGGAATATCGAGGAAAGAAATATCTCCTCCATGGAGAATAAAACTGAATATCTCTGATTGATTTACGAACCGCTGTAACGAGCATAAAAAAGTTTAAGTATCTGGGCTTGTGTAAAATAAAATCGAATACGCAATATCTTAGCAGAATTACACATAGACCTTGAGATAAGAGGCGCATCGTTCTAGGTTAATGGTGGCTATGGTCAGACTTGAACTGACGACCCCAGCATTATGAATGCTGTGCTCTAACCAACTGAGCTACATAGCCACATACAGATTGGAGCATGGACCATACTAAAGCGCTCCCAGCAGTGTCAATTGTACCTAAACATTAAAGCGAAAATGGACTACATCGCCTTCTTGCATAACATAATCTTTACCTTCTAAACGCCATTTACCTTGTTCTTTAGCACCTTGTTCACCTTGTGCATCGACGTAGTCTTGGTAACTTACTACCTCGGCTCGAATAAATCCTTTTTCAAAATCTGTATGTATTTTTCCTGCCGCTTGCGGGGCAGTAGAACCTTGTTGCACGGTCCATGCCCTGGCCTCTTTGGGTCCTGCCGTAAAAAAGGTCTGTAGACTCAATAATTCATAACCAGCACGGATTACTTTATGCAAACCTGGCTCATCAAGCCCTAGTTCAACTAAGTATTCTTGCTTATCTTCTTCACTTAATTGCGCAAGTTCCGCCTCTATTTTTGCACATACGGGAACTACCTTGTTAGATTTTTGCTTAGCATAGTCTTGCAAAATATCTAGATAGGGGTTATTCACAAATCCATCCTCATTCACATTGGCAATATAAAATGCAGGTTTTCTAGTAATTAAATGTAGTTCGCGAATCAGTGGTGCTTGTTCATCAGTAACTTCAAAACTGTGTGCTAAATTTTCATTCTCTAAATGTTGTTTAAGTCGGTTATAGACATCAAGTTGTGTTATGGCTACTTTGTTGCCAGATTTTGCAACACGCTGAATTTTGTTAATGACTTTTTCTAAAGTTTCAAGATCAGCTAAGATTAGTTCTGTACTTATCGTTTCTAAGTCTGACAATGGATCAATTTTTCCTTCTACATGGATAACATTTTCGTCTTCGAAACATCTAACTACATGTGCAATGGCATCTGTCTCTCGAATGTGACCAAGAAATTGATTACCTAAGCCCTCACCTTTGGAAGCCCCTGCAACTAAACCAGCGATATCTACAAATTCAATTGTAGTTGGAATGATTTCTTTAGATTCTGCGATTTGCGCGAGTGTATGAAGACGCGCATCAGGTACCTGCACGATACCCACATTTGGATCTATAGTGCAAAAAGGATAATTTTCTGCTGCAATTTCCGCAGCGGTAAGCGCATTAAATAATGTTGATTTTCCTACATTTGGCAACCCTACAATCCCACACTTAAATCCCACAACTTAATCCTGTGTGTGCAAGTTCTTCATTGCAGCTTCCATATCACCTAAAAGTAAATCATCAAGTGTAGTTAAGGATTTTTCAATGGCACTATCGATAACTTCACGGTCTTGACTACTAGGCTTCTTCAGAACGTAATCGATCACTTCTTCTTTTCTACCAGGATGCCCAACTCCAAGTCGTAATCGCCAAAAATTTTGATCAAGATGCGAAAAAATACTACGTAAACCATTATGCCCACCATGCCCACCTGCCCATTTTATTTTTGCTGCGCCACTTGGCAGATCTATTTCATCGTGAGCAACTAATAATTGCTGAGTAGGTAGTTTATAAAAATCTGCAAAGGCACGCAGTGACTCACCACTATTGTTCATATAATTAAGTGGCTTCAATAACCAAATCTTTTCACCTTGAAAGGTGAAGTAAGAAACATCAGCTTTAAATTTAGATTCTTGCTTAAAAACAACGCCTTCTCTTTTTGCCACAGCCTCTACAAACCAAAACCCGGCATTATGCCGGGTTGAATTATGTTTTTCGCCTGGATTACCAAGACCGGCGATAAGACGTATACCGCTTTGTTTAGACACGTTTGACTAACTGCTATGAAGAATCGTCTCCTGCGGATTTTTTATCTTCTTCGACTTCAGTTTCTGCAGCTTCTGCTTCTTCTGCAGCTTCTTCAACTGCTTCAGCAACTACAGGTTCTTCAGCTGCGCGTTTAGCATGTACAGATACCACCGTATGATCATGCCCTTCACCATATGAGAGCTCGATAATGGTTACACCTTTTGGAACTTTTATTTCACTTAAATGAATAGATTCATTTAATTTAAGATCTTGCACATCGATTTCAATGAATTCTGGCAGGTCTTTTGGTAGGCAAGTAATTTCAATTTCAGATAAATTATGACTGATAACACCGCCTTCAAGCTTAACACCATGGCAGGTGTCTTCATTTACAAAATGAAATGGAACATGCACATTGATTTCAGTATCTTCGCGTACGCGTAACAAATCCATATGCAAAACCGTAGGTTTGTATGGATGACGTTGTAATTCGCGCAAAATCACTTTCTGGGGTTTGCCAGCAACATCGATTGTTAGAATATGAGAATAAAATGCTTCATTTTCCAAATTATGCATTAGGGCAGCGCGTTCAAAAGTAATTGCGGCAGGTTCCTCGCCACCTCCATAAATTACTGCAGGCACTTTACCCATATTGCGCAGTTTTCTGCTTGCACTTTTACCACGCTCAATTCGTGGTTCAGCAGTCAATGTAAAATCAAGACTCATTATATTCTCCAGCTATTTTTATCTTTAATTGGACCTTTGTTTAATTTTGAATCAGTAATTCCTATTTAATCCATGTATAAGGTACTAACGGATTCTTCTTGATTAATGCGCCGCACTGATTCTGCGATAAGTCCCGAAACCTCTAATTGGCGAATTCGAGAACAAGCCTTGGCTTCATCGCGGAGCGGAATTGTATCAGTTACGACCAATTCATCCAGCTTAGAATTTTCAATATTTTCAATTGCCTTGCCTGAGAGTACCGGATGAGTGGCATAGGCATGTACGCTCTCGGCGCCATGTTCCTTAAGGGCGGTTGCCGCTTGGCATAGCGTCCCTGCGGTATCTACCAAGTCATCGATAATGAAACAGGCCCTGCCTTCCACTTCACCGATGATGTGCATCACCTCAGCTTGATTGGTTTTAGGTCGTCGCTTATCGATAATAGCCAAATCGGCATCATCTAAACGTTTGGCCAAAGCCCGCGCTCGTACCACACCTCCCACATCAGGCGACACCACAATTAAATTGTGGAGTTTGTGTTTATACACGTCTCCCAACAGCACTGGAGATGCATAAATATTATCAACAGGAATATCGAAAAATCCTTGAATCTGGTCTGCATGTAAATCAACCGTAAGTACTCGGTCGGTACCCACACTGGAAATTAAGTTTGCAATCACCTTGGCTGAAATCGGTACGCGAATAGAGCGAACACGTCGGTCCTGGCGTGAATAACCAAAATAAGGAATGACTGTTGTAATTCTTTCCGCAGATGAGCGTCTTAACGCATCAACAATAATTAACAACTCCATGATATTGTCATTCGTTGGTATACAAGTGGGCTGTACCACAAATACATCTTTACCCCGGACATTTTCCTGAATTTCCACTTGTACTTCGCCATCGCTAAATTTACTTATTAATGCCTTACCTAACGGTATGTTTAAGTAATCAACGATGTCTTGCGCAAGTTTAGGATGCGCATTGCCAGTAAATACCATCAGATTGCCGTCGGCCGGTAAGGTTCTTTCATGGATCATAATTATTTTGACACCTTTTGCTTAATTCAAAATCTAAATTGGCTGGGACAACAGGTTCAGCTATCCCATAATAATTTAGAAACAATCATTTATCGGATTTTATAATTTTGCCATGGTGTTCCCATTTAAATTTATAACTATTACATAACAGGATCAAATTATGGGTATCGTATTCAAAACAAGTCGAAATTAGTATAAAGCTACTATTAAGCGCAATGGTCGCCGTTTACAGAAACGATATAAAGATAACGCGTTGCGGAAAAATGTCACGTTGAACAAGAGAAATATCTTCGTACTTTAGACCCTTAAAACCTTCCGATACCGAAGGAGCAACGACCCACAAAAGAAGAGTTAATGTCTTCGTTTGATCCTTCTATCTACTATATTGCGGATGATTATATCACCCTAAAAGCCAACCAAACATACATCTTACAAAGGCAACCTTCATACGAGATTTCATCGTGCTAGAGACCATTTTAAAAAAGAACGTCTCTCTTATTTCACACCAAGCACCATGACTCAGCATGTCTATCAACGAGTTGGTCAAGAAATGCCTGTGTCACTGAGGCTCGAAATGAAGTTAGCGTAGTTATCTAAATCTTAGAATTTGCTCGTGCTCATTATGTTGGAAACCTAATCCAATTGAATGATTCTGAAATTCGCAGCCGCCATGATCAAAAACCTCATAAATATGAGGATTTCTAAAAACTTGCACGCTAAATACGTAATTGTGATTTCGATGCAATTTTAGCCGTCGTCTAAATTGATGTTGGTGATTCTGATATAGTATTGAACAAAAAGTTTCCTACTTAGATAATCAGGGCAGGCATATCAATTTAATCTATTTGATTGGTGAGGAGAGGTTGGTGCCAACGATAGGGTCGAACCTAACTCGCTGATTGCAAACCTGAATGAGCTAATTAATTACAAGTAATCACAACATATAACAATAAACTATTCATACGTTTATTAAATGAGGACTAAACAGTTCAGTGAATAAGTAGAACGCAATAAGGAGTGAGTACATGAATTTGAAATGTAAATCTTTTTGTATAGTAATGGCATTGGTGATGGTATTGTCTAGCTTTGTAATGGCGCAGACAAGCCCGTCAGACAATATGCAGTTTGTCATTGAAAAAATTCGGGCCGATAAGAAGCTACTCATTGCAGAAAATATGCAGCTCACTGAAGATGAGGCAAAAGCATTTTGGCCAATTTATGAGAACTACCAACATGAGTTATTTCTTCTTCGTGCGCGGACGAAGAAGCTAATCGAGGACTATGCGGAAGCTTACGATGACATGGACAATAAAACCGCAAAGATGCTTCTCGATGAGTATGTGACCATCGAGGATTTAAAGCTGAAACTACGCAGTGTCTATCTTCCGAAGTTCCGCGCGGTTCTGTCGGACATTAAAGTAGTACGCTACTACCAGCTCGAAAATAAGATCAATACAGCATTGATGTATGAAATTGGTGCCCAAGTCCCACTCATAAAGGGTCCAAAGTAGCTATTCGAAGAGGAGTTTAAATGATGAAATATACCAATTTTAATTTATTTTCTATTATGCTGGTGGCTTTAGTTAGTACGCCGAATCTTATTATCAATTCAGCAAATGCTGCCAGCGCAGAAGAAATTGATCGCAAGGCAAAACTAGCATTAGAACAGCTGTACGCAGAATCCCCATCAGCTAAAGCTATGGGTCATAAGGCAAAAGCAATTCTTGTCTTTCCGAGTATTATCAAAGGAGGATTTATTATTGGGGGCCAATATGGAGAGGGCGCACTTTTTAAAGAAGGGAAAGTAAGCGGTTACTACAGTACTGTGCAAGCGTCCTATGGTCTGCAGATCGGAGCACAGAAATATGGATACGCCTTATTCTTGATGTCAGATTCTACCGTGGATTACTTTAACCGCAGCAACGGATGGGAAGCAGGGGTCGGACCAACCATTACGGTAGTCGACAAGGCTGCAGCAGGTTCAGCAACCTCGACAACCCTGCAATCAGATATCTATGCATTTTTCTTCAGCCAAAAGGGATTGATGGGTGGCTTAGGCATACAAGGCACAAAAATAAGTAAATTAAAAAAATAAGAACTGCATGGTTTAAAGAACAGCAAAAACAATTTTTAAGACCACAAGGAGGTTTTCTCGTTTTATTAATTTGGTTTTTAAGTGGCTTGAGGGTAATTTCAAGTTTAGTTTAATAACTTGGAGTCCAACTTGTGTTTGCACTCACTCACCCCGGTAAAATCGAATCCTATTGGTAAGATCGAGTGGCAACATATGCTAACAACGGAAAACAGTACCTATAAAAACAGGTACTTACAGCTAACTGGTGCTAACTTCTATATGTGATTATTTTTTTGTTGAAGACGGTCAGTTTTTGACCAATAAATTGGCTGGGCCGGCAGGATTCGAACCTGCGAATGCTGGGATCAAAACCCAGTGCCTTACCACTTGGCGACGGCCCAAATATTTTGCGCTGAACTATATTTAATTATACTCATATAGCGAACATACAGGTGAGCGATTCAAACCTTTTGCTACGTATGCAATCCATTCATGCGGACAACTTGCTGCAATATCTTCAGCCTGTTGCTGAGACGCGCATACTGCAAACAACGCACTACCCGAACCAGTAAGTCTGGCTGAAGAATACTGATTTAACCATTGAAACGCGCGCTCTACTTCTGGCTGCCGACGGCGGGCAATGGGTTCAAATACATTTCGCGTACGTTGCTGCGTAAAGTCGCGTATTTTGATGGGCGTACAATTGCGTGTCAAATCAGGATCCGCAAACATTTGCTTGGTATCTAAATGCACATTGGGAAATACCACAACATGCCAAGGCTCGGGTAATTTTATAGGCCTCAAGAGCTCACCAGTTCCTTCTGCCCAACTTGCCACACCACGAATAAACACTGGAACATCTGCCCCAAGCAATCTACCTAACTTCTCGAGCTCCTCTACTTCTAAACCACACCTCCAAATTTGATTGAGGGCCAGTAAGGTTGTGGCAGCATTCGAACTTCCTCCACCTAATCCCGCACCCATAGGTATCACTTTTTTCAGTTTAATATTTATACCTTGTTTAATGGAACAAGTTTTCTGCAAAAGTTTAGCAGCTCGTATTGATAAATCGTTGTCTTGTGAAATTTTACTGTTTGAATTTTCGCGCTGTATGTCACTATCTTTTCGAGCAATGAACTGCAACTGATCACATATATCAATAAATTGTATTACGCTTTGTAATAAATGATACCCATCTTCTCGCTGGCCAAGGATATGTAAAAAAAGGTTTAATTTTGCAGGAGCAGGCCAGATTTGTGTGACTAAATTTACAGTGTTTATTTTATTCAATGTAAAAATGGTTATTTAATCACGGTTCAATTGTATTAAGTGCCCAATAATCGATAACAATTTTTGCATTAAGAGTATTGTTTGAAATTTTGATATACGCTGGCATAGAAGGTTTGCCATTATGATAACGATTGTAATTAATTAACCATCCCGCCTGATTAAGTTGTTTTAAGCGACCTTTATCATCCAACACTAAGGACGCATATACTTGTTCAGGATCGGGTATACCTCGCATCCAAAAGCGTAAGCCATTTACAGGCAAAGAATAACCAAATAGATTCTGCATCAAAGTCTCTGGATCAGCAGCCGAGTAGCTTTTCCCTTTAGACGTATTTAATTGCACATCACCTTCTGTACCATTTATAACAGCAACTTTTCTACCCAATGGTCCATGCAAATCAATATTATATTTTTGTTGCTGCTGGCGCCAATGCACTCCAGTACGAAAACCTTCATTATTGGATTTACCCGCTACACGACCTTTTAAACTCCATGTTTGTAATGTCTCAAGATTTACTCGATGCAATTCCCAAGCAGCTTGTTTCCCAATTTCCGAATCAGGTGGAAGTTGATGCTTATTAACAGTGGCGCATGCTGATAACCAAAAGAGGGATAGAAAAAAAATACCTAACTGCCGCATAGGCTGGCACCTCGCTACTGGAATTTTTGTTGTAGCTCTAATAGGTATTCATCATCTGGTTCGCGCTCGAGCACCTCATTGATTATTTTACGAGCTTCATCATAATTGCCTTGGAACCACAGCAGTTCTCCAAGGTGGCCTGCAATTTCTGCATCGTCTAGTAATCCATAGGCCTTGCGTAAGTAAGATTCCGCTTCAGTATAATTACCTAAGCGAAATTGCACCCAACCCATACTGTCTATTACTGCAGGATCATCTGGACGGATTTCTAATGCACGTTTTATATACCCAAGCGCCTCATCTATTCTAAAGTTATGATCGGCTAAGGTATAACCCAGAGCATTTAATGCTGAAGCATTATCTGGGTCCTCTGAAAGGATAGCTTTAAGATCAGTTTCTAATATATCAATACGATCAATTTCTTCCGCCATTAAGGCACGCGCATATAACAAATCACTATGACCTGGAAATTCTTGCAAGCCTTCACTGTAAAGATCCATTGCCGCTACATAAAGTTTCTCATCGTGCAATAATTGCCCCTCAATTAAATACACTTCAATAATGTTTTCTGCAGCACTTAGATTACTACGGACCTCTTTTAAATATTTTTGTGCTTTTTCTATGCCATCCAGTTTGACATATATCGATCCAATACGCGCTTTAGCATCTAAATAGTATTGGCCTTGCTCTACTTTTTCGAATTCTGCAATAGCTTCTTGTAAAGCATTTTGTTCTTCTGCTACTCGACCCAAATAATAATGACCTTCATCTTTACGTTGATCTCGTTCCACTAAACGTTTGAAATTTTCTTTGGCCGAATCATACTTTTCTTGCTGCAATCGCAGTAGACCAAGTGTATAAATTAAATCTGCGTCGTTTGGATTTTCTGCAAGAAGAATGTCAAATTCTGTTGCTGCTTCATCGTATTTTTCTGCTGATAGCAACATGCGCGCATAGGCCATGCGCATTTCACGGTTACTTGGTGTTTCCTCAACTATGTACTTCATTTCTTGAAGTGCTTTATCTGTTTCTTCAAGATTCATTAAGGCTTGTGCACGCATCGCACGCGCTTCGACCAAATCCGGTTTAAAACCTAAAGCAAGCTCGCTTTCATCAATGGTGCGTTGGAAATCTTTAGCTTGAAAAGCAAGACTTGCCAATGTGAGATGACCATAGGGATTTTCAAAATGCTTATTTACTAATTTATCAAGCAGCTGAATTGATGCCTCAGAGTCAGGTTCTCGTACTAGTACTGCACCGATAATACTAAAACCTTTAGCAGGAGAGTCTTGCGCTGCCAGCATAATTTTTTCAAAATGCGGTACCGCACCATCAATATTGCCACTGCGTAGCTCGAGAACTCCGAGAATTTGACTTAGTTCTAGATTTTCGCCTGCTAATTCAGACCAGCGGCTTGCTGCACGTAATCCAGCTGACCAATCTTTTGCAAACATAGCGATACGTGTGGCACGTTCTGCAACTGAAGGATCATCGGTCAAATTGGCAGCATTAATATAATGCTCAAGGGCTTGATCAACATCCCCAAATTGGCCGGATAGCTCCCCGACCAAGACCTCATATATAAGGTCAGATTGGGCGCTATATTCAGACGCGGGTGTATTACGGATTTTTAATGATTTGTTAGGGTCTGTTAGCCCTTCATCATCTGTAGTAAGTAGACCGAGAGATGCACAGCTGAGCAGACCGGAAACAGCCGCTAGCATACAAATGTGGTAAAAAATCCGCAGAATTGTGGCGTTGATCTTCAATTTACTGTGTTATGTTCGTAGCTCGATTAGACTATACCTAATAATACTTCAGTTATCTGAGCAATTCACATGCATTTTGGCAGAATTTATGGGTAGTTAGACCAATCAAATCACACTTGAAGCCAATTCTATCTAGTTCATCTCGACCTATAAACCACATATTTTCATGTCCTTACTTACCTTAGGCATTAACCATACCACCGCACCAATCCAGGTACGGGAGCGGGTGGCAATTAACGAGCAAAATCTGAGACTTGCCCTGAAAAAGCTGATTACGGTTCCACAGGTGGATGAAGCCGCAATTATCTCTACATGTAACCGCACTGAATTATATTGCGAAGTCACCGAGATCATTGAGGGCAGAGACAGAATTCTTAGCTGGTTAAACACGTTTCATAATTTGAGCTCAAGTGATACAGAGCCTTATTTATATGACCACCTGAATGAATCTGTAGTTCGACATATTTTTCGCGTTGCCTGCGGATTAGATTCTATGGTGCTTGGAGAACCTCAAATCTTGGGACAACTAAAATCAGCTTATCAAGATGCAACACAAGCGGGTACCTTAGGTAGAAACCTCAATCAACTTTTTCAACGTGCATTTAGTGTTGCCAAAAAAGTCCGTACCAATACTGCAATTGGTGCAAATCCTGTGTCGGTTGCTGCAGCTGCAGTTTCTTTATCGAAGAAAATTTTTGGAGAACTACAAGATCATTCTGCCTTATTGATTGGCGCAGGTGAGACCATTGAACTAGCAGCCGAACATTTAAAGAGTTCAGGCATAGGAAAAATTACTGTAGCTAACCGTAGCATTGAACGTGCTCAGAGAATTGCAGATCGAGTTAGTGGGCAAGGAGTGAATTTAAGCTTTGTTAATGAGGTTTTACCAAAATCTGAAATTGTAATCACTGCAACAGCAAGCACCTTACCTATACTTGGCAAAGGTTTAGTGGAACGTGCATTGAAGCAACGCAAACATAAACCCATCTTTATGGTTGATCTTGCTGTACCTAGAGACATTGAACCTGAAGTCGCCAATCTCACTGATATCTATTTGTATACTGTCGATGACTTACATAACGTCATTGAGCTTAACTTGCAATCTCGCAAAGAAGCCGCTAGCCAAGCCGAAGAAATAATAGATCTCGAAGTGGGAGAATTCTC
>JBFGJY010000051.1:0-18018 GCA_041576975.1 Gammaproteobacteria bacterium
TACATAGAATAAATGATTCTGACAGTCGATGAAGCGCTAAACAACACTGCCAAAGTAAGGAAAACTAGTATTTTCATCGAAGCGAAACATAACTCATTCGCTTAAACCTTAAATTCCCGCTTTGGGTCAAAAGCAGACATTTTCATTATAATCGATATTGTATTAAATATAGCAATAAGTAGATTTGGGCTTTATTCATTGGCAGCAGTAAATTTGGTTTTGATGATATTTCTATGAGTGCTTTTGTTCATTAATAAGGCATGCTCTTTTGGTGACAACTTTTCGTTTGCACTTTCTAAAATTTGAATCATATTCGCTTGCTGGAATGCGATAGGTAAGCCATCTCGAAATAAAATCCGACTGTCAAATTTAGTTGGAATTTTTTCGCCAGGTAGAATGATCCCTACAAGATTAAGTGGGTCAGCCGCAGAAATAGCAATAAGATCTCCACGGATTTCTTTGTTTCGAATATTTCTTATCTCTGCGACTGCGTCTGGTAATGCAAATTGTTCACCTGCAAAACCTTGTACAAACCTTCCGCCTCTGATCTCACCGCGAGCTTCTAATCGCCAGTAAACTTTTATCAGCTCACGCCAAGGTGGCAAATTAGTTTCTCTTTCTAATGCTTTTCTAAATACAATGCCATAACGCCTTAATAGTACCCAAGCAATATGCTCAATACTTGTCAAGTAATCGCTACCTTCTAAGTGTATTAGTGCCCAACGACCAGCTCGATCAAATCCCGATGAAGTGATATGTCGACCTCTTCTTCTAGGCGCGAACCTAGGGCGCTTACTTGATGGAACGAGCAACGCTCTTAAGCCTGCATAACTATCAGAGGTAACCAAGCCCCAATTTACTAACTCTCCTAACGCATCTTCAACTTGTGTTCTTAATAAGCCAGTATCCTTAACTAGATCTACAAAAAAAGAAGCACCGTGATTTTTTAGTGCCTCGAGTACTTTTTTGGCAGATGATGTGAATTGCATGTCCTTAGGGTTAGGAGAAGAACACACTTCACGCCAACAAGGGATTGCTTGGCGTTCAAGCAAAGTAATGGGTGCATTTCTTACGGGTGAAGTACGTTTTTCACCTTTGGATGCTCGCACTGCTATACGCAGCCAACTACATTTACCAGTGCTACATAAAGTATCCAACATGCCCGTCGTAAATTCTGCAATACGTGCAGTGATGATGTCTTTCTCCCATGCGCCTGCAGGTGCAGAATAACCTTCTAATTGTTCGATGGCCGCAGCTAAAGCATCTTGGCCTTTACCTCTATCTGTAAGACCATGCCAATGAAATAAAAATCGCATATATACGGCAGCAGCAACGGGCTCAATTTCACTGCGCAGACGCTTAATGGTATACCGATGAATACGGGCCAATAGTCTACGTTCACACCATTCCTCGACTTGGTTGGTTGCAGAAGTTGTATTGCGCTTTTCTTGTGTAAACTGGCCACGCATAACAAAACCTTCTTGCTCAAGAGCGAGTAATGCATTTTCAATTTCACTAACAAAAAGGTTTAACGACAGAGCAAGCTGTTCAGCAGTAGTGGGGCCCAATCCTTCTAGTCTTGAGCGAATAAGTTCACGTGTTGCTTCAGTTCGATTCTCAATGGCCTGCGTATAGATACGTAAAGCTTTAATCTTTGGCTCAATAGTAAAATTATCATAAATTAGCTCAAACTCATGTAAACGTTCTGCAGCAACCCAATGATTTACATTTGTGTGAGTTAAAACTGTTGCGCGTTTATCTTGCTTTAAAGTATCGAGTAAATGACGCCATCCGAATTTAAGCCTTTCTTCAATAGGAGAATATACATCGCCACGTTGACCCTCTTCTTCAGTAAGAAAACCTAGAATCACAAGTGCATCATGAAGCTCATCTGCAGTTTTGGGCTCTGGCCATGCCTCTTGTTTAACTCTTGCAATCGCAGCTTGATCTAACTGTGCAAGTTCTGCGGCTTCAGTGGGATCAATATAGCGTCGTGCCTGCACCGCTAATGCGCGGCGTTCTTCAGCAGGCGCATCATCTAAAAATGCATACGGTCTCGCGCCTAAAATTTCTTGGGCTAGCGGCGACGGCCCAGTCAGATCTCTTCCAATCACCTTGATCTCTTCAGCTTCAATACTTTTTAGGACATCAATAAATTCATCAATTGCCATCACATCATGCAGACAATCATCAATCGCCTGATTAACTAAAGGGTGATCTGGAATTTCTCGTCTGCCAGTAATGTTCTCGGCACAGGCCAACTGATCTGGAAAGATTACCGCGATTAAGTCTTCAGCATCATTTCTTTGAAAATATGCGGGTGCACGTTTTCCATTGTGATTACGTCGTATAGCAAGTGCAATTGAGGCGACCCAACGCCAATGGGTTGGAAACATCGGCGCTGCTAGCAACGCTTGAATTAATACATCTCGTACTGTAGCTGAATTGACATACTTTACAGGTTCATCGATTGCAAAACTATGTGTAGCTGAAAGCGATAAGATAATAGTGTCTTCTAAAGCTGCCGCTTGCAGTTCGAAATTAAATTTTTTACAAAAACGTTTACGTAAAGATAAGCCCCAGGCACGATTAACTCTTAAGCCATAAGGCGAGTGCACCACTAAGTGCAAATCACCGGTTTCATCAAAAAAACGCTCAAACACAATATGCTCTTGATGAGGTATAACATTCAGTGCTGCTTTCACCGCCGCCATATAATTTACTAATTGCTCGGCAGCGGCTTGTGGAATTTGATACTCACACATCAACCATTTTTGTGTGGCTTCTATGCCTTGCTCTAGTTTTGAATCAAGCTGTTTTCTTAAATTAGAAACTGCTTTGGATAACTCTTTAGTACGTGCGGGTGCTTCACCCATCCAAAATGGAAGATTGGGCGGTTCGCCTTTTGCATCTTCTACATAAACTTTGCCTTGCTCGATTTTAAGAATGCGATATGAAGTGTTACCAAGTTGAAAAATATCTCCTGGTAGAGATTCAAATGCAAAGTCTTCATTTAGTGTTCCAACTTTAAACCCTTCTGGAGAGAGAACCACTTCATAGTCAAATTGGTCGGGTATCGCGCCTCCATTGGTTATGGCAGTAAGTCGCGCGCCTTTTCTTGCTCTCAGTTTCCCATTGATCGCATCATGATGCAGATATGCACTGCGCCGACCACGGCGCGTAGAAAAACCTTGCGATAACATACGAATGACTTCCGTATAGTCTTCACGCTTGAGATTATGATAAGGCCATGCGTGTTTAAATTGATTAAAAAGCTTTTCTTCTGCCCATTCTTCTTCACCAGCAACTTCCGCGACTATTTGTTGAGAGAGTACATCTAAAGGTTGCGATGGAATGATAATTTCATCCAGTTCACCTTTTTGAGAAACATATAAAAGCGCCGTGCACTCAACTAAATCATCCCGAGAAAGTGGAAATAATTTGCCTTTTGGCTTCGCATTTACCGCATGACCAGAACGGCCGACTCTTTGTATAAAAGCACCAATGGATCTTGGTGTACCAAGCTGACAAACCAAATCGATATCACCAATATCAATACCAAGCTCAAGTGATGCCGTCGCGATCAGGCATTTCAATTTTCCCATCTTTAAGCGCTGTTCAGCGTGTAAACGATGTTCTTTTGCAAGGCTGCCATGATGAGAAGTAACATTTTCATCACCGATGCGCTCGGCGATGTGTCGTGCCACGCGTTCGGCTAATCTTCTTGTATTGACAAATATCAGTGTAGTGCGGTGGGAATTAATCAATACGGCGAGTCGGTCATAAACTTCTTCCCAAACCTCATTAGACATAATCGCCTCTAAAGGCGAGCGCGGTACTTCTAAGCTTAAATCAAGAACACGAATATGGCCTGTATCAATAATAATACAAGCATCCGTGCGATTCCCGACCAAGAAGTTAGCCATATTTTCGATTGGCTTTTGAGTTGCAGAACAACCCACTCGAGTTAGCTTATGCTGAGTCAATGCATCAAGACGTTCTAATGACAAACTTAAATGTGAGCCTCGCTTGTTACCGGCAAGCGCATGAATTTCATCTACTATGACTGTACGCACAGTGCGTAACATTTCACGACCTGATTTAGAAGTAAGTAAAATGTATGCGGATTCAGGTGTCGTGACTAAAATGTGTGGCGGTTGTTTAACTGCGCGTTGGCGTTCCCCTTGAGGTGTGTCACCCGTGCGAACCCAAGCCTTAATGTCAATATCTGGTAATCCTTCTTCTAGCAGTTGATTTCGTATTCCAACAATCGGCAACTGTAAATTTTTTTGTATGTCATTTGACAGCGCCTTTAATGGTGAGATGTAAAGAACTCGAGTTTCATCAGGCAATCCTTGTACTAATCCCTCTTTTATTAAGGCATCGATACTCGCCATAAAAGCTGCAAGGGTTTTTCCAGAACCCGTTGGAGCAGCAAGTAATGTATGTTCACCCTTAGCAATGGCTGGCCATGACTTAACTTGAACTGGTGTAGGTCCAGAAAATGTACTCTTAAACCAACTGCGTGTAGACGAATGAAAATTATTTAGGCTCACTATGTGATTATCTCGATTTTTTGGCTTGCACAGGCTAATGCCTAGCTTAATTCCTTGGTTGTTAGCTAAAAATAAATTTCAGACTACTACCATAACTACTATTCCGACACTTTTTCTGAAATCGTAAAGTCCATTAGTTTATCCATGCCAATTTTAAATAATGTCTTTCCATCATGAATGGGTATAACAACAATAAATATAAACAACGTAAGCATTACGAGATTGAAGATCCAAAGTTTAGCTTTTTTAATCACAATATTTATGTTGTTTTTACCTTTACTCTTCAATGCCCATTTGTAGAGCTTTGCAGCCAGAAATTATCAATAGCCTAGTATTGGACAACCAGATGCAAAAAACGATGCCTAGCTGTGCAATCGTTCTTATATAATACTAATTGACTGTAAATTAATTCGTTTCGGAGTTAAAATTAGCCAGCCGTTTAATTTTAATCAAAATTATCTCAAGAATTCTATGCAAAATCTAAAATCTATTACGAGTTATTATAATTTACTATTTATATTTTTATTCTTGGTATCCTCAGCACATGCAGATGTGCGAATAGCGGTCTTGGATTTTGAACTAAAAGATATGACGTTAATGCCTGGTACAGAAGCAGAGCTTGAACGCACCGCATCTGTTGCGCCTTTACTTCGTAATGCGCTTGGAGAAACACATGGTTACCAAATTATTTCGATTGACTCCGAGACCCAAAAAGAAGCGGATGTATCTATCGGCTATCTTTTTGATCATGCTGATGTGGCTGCCGAGCTAGGCAAACAACATGGAGCTGACTGGATCTTGGTAGGGCGTGTACATAAACCAAGCTTTTTATTCGCGTACCTAAAAGCGCACCTAATCAACTGCAACACTAAAAAACCAGCTGGCGACTACGTAATTGAAGTGAAAGGAGATGCTAAAAAATTCACTATAAAAGGAGTTGAAAACCTGGCAATTAAAATCAATGCAACCATCGTCCCTGAGTAGCGGCTGATGACAAACTTAGGAGATTTGTATGGCAAAACTCATCCACTCCATGATTAGAGTGTTAGATCTAGATAAATCAATAGACTTTTATCACAAAGCTTTCAATTTAAAAGAGAAACATCGAATGGATTTCAGTGATTTCACACTAGTCTATATGGGCAATGAAGAAATCGATTTTGAAATTGAGCTGACCTTGAATAAAGGTCGTACAGATCCATACGCGCATGGCAATGGCTATGGGCATGTAGCGTTTTGTGTGAATGATTTAACTGCAGAGCATAAGCGCATAAAAGCCCTGGGTTTCGAGCCACAAGAAATCGTCGACTTTAGCCCAGACGGAGATTTGGTCGCACGCTTTTTCTTCATGAAAGACCCCGACGGCTATGAAATTGAAATACTGCAGCGTCAGGGGCATTACCAATAATAATGCCGTGAGGCTTTTTACTAATTATGTTGCTTGGTTTGTACATCTTACTGCTCACACAATAAATCGAGGCAGATTATAAAGGTTTAAGCGAAGGTTATAGATCGTTACTCGCTCAGAATTATATTTACATTTGATAGCGAACACGCGTTAACAGCAACCTGGTACGGCAGCATCTTCAGAGCGAGCCTTAACCTTTTGTAGCATATCATTCGCCCATCTCTTCCAAGCGTCGGATATCTGGGCAACATCAAGTAAACGCTCGACCTCATCGCGGTCACGCGTGTAAATACGAAATACATCACGGACGGTGAGGTCATGATGGGGTTTTTCGACTACCCGTATCTCATCGCCAGCGCCCACATCACCTTCAACGATTATTCGCAGGTAAGGCCCGGGCCGCATCGCCTCAGTGAACCGGCGCGGAAATGTCTTGTCGTCCATTCGAACTCCAAGCCGCCAGCAAGGTATGCGTGGTTCAGAAATTTCAAGCACCGTACTACCAATTTCCCAACGCTCCCCAACTAGCGCATCATTCACCTCAATGCCTTGTGTTGTAAGATTTTCACCAAACTCACCGTATACAAGTGATCGACCGAGTATCTGTTCCCACCACTGAATGTCTTCGATGGCATATGCATACATCGCTTTATCAAATCCCCCGTGTGCCTTGGGATCCGCTTGGTCATCTCCTTCCAGATTTACACCACGAGCTGCAATACGACCAGCAACAGGTGATTTCCAGATAGCACTCTTCGCGGGACGATTGTTATATTCAAATTCTCTTGCGGTACCGACGTTAACAGAGAGTATTTTTTCTATTGGAGCCGTCATTTACCCTCCTTTTACCAAATGAGTCTGACTATATTTATACTACATAATAATTGCTAAACATTATTTACTAATATTTAGTATTTAGAATCTCTTAATGATATTAAAAATATTTATTTTTCTCATGACCCTTTCACAAACTCAATCTAATTTTAATGTTCAAGTTGTATCATTTGTATTATGCAGGTTTGACTGAAGGATAGAAAAGCATTATCTCGTTATTGTAAAAAAAGACATATTGATAAAAAAGTTAATATAAAATTTGATAGATAAATAAAATGCAATTTCGCAGTCATTTGGTGACTGCGGCTCAAGTCGCAAAATTGGGAGAAAAAAATGAATAAAAAATACGATGCAATTGTGATTGGCGCAGGACAAGCTGGACCTGCTTTAGCGGCTCGCCTCACATCAGAAGGATTACAAACAGCCATGATTGAACGAAATTTATTTGGAGGTACTTGTGTAAACACCGGCTGCATCCCTACAAAGACACTTGTTGCCAGTGCGCGGGCTGCACATATGGCGCATCGCGGAAATGAATTTGGTGTGAACATAGCGGGTGATATTCGCATCGATATGAAAAAAGTAAAAGCACGTAAAGATGGCGTTGTACAACAATCTAATCAAGGCGTGACTGGATGGTTAAAAGGTATGAAAAATCTGGATGTATATGAAGGACACGCACAGTTTGAAGGTCTAAACGTCTTGCAAGTTAATGGTGAACAATTAGAAGCCGATAAAGTATTTATCAATGTAGGTGCGCGGGCGCGAGTTCCAGACATGCCCGGTTTAAGTGAGATCGATTATTTTACAAACTCAAGCATTATGGATGTAGATTATTTACCCGAGCATCTAGTGATAATTGGCGGTAGTTATATTGGGCTTGAGTTTGCACAGATGTATCGACGTTTTGGCAGTGAAGTTACCATCATCGAGATGGCAGATCGACTCATTCCCAGAGAAGATGAAGATGTTTCCTTAGCCGTTCAGGAGATTCTTGAAAATGAAGGGATCGAAATAAGACTTCGTGCAGAATGTATCAGTTTTGTTAAAAGAGATAACAACATCGCCGTTAATTCAAGTTGTAATGAACAAGTAGAAGAGTCCATGGGCTCGCATGTTTTGCTTGCAGTTGGCCGCGTGCCCAATACTCATGACTTAGGTTTAGAAAAGGCAGGCGTTGAATTAAACGAGCGAGGAATGATCAAAGTTAATGATCAGCTTCAAACCAATATTCCTGGTATATGGGCATTAGGAGAGTGCAATGGTAAAGGTGCATTTACACATACCTCTTATAATGATTATGAGATTGTTGTAGATAATTTATTCGATTCAAAAACACGACGTGTAAGTGATCGTATACCTTGCTATGGCTTATTTATCGATCCGCCACTGGGTCGAGTAGGCATGACTGAACAACAAGTGCGTGAATCTGGAAAAAATGCATTAGTAGGTAAAATGATGATGTCACGCATCGGCCGTGCACGAGAACGAAGCGAAACACAAGGATTTATGAAAGTTTTAATCGATGCAGAAAATGAACAAATACTTGGAGCAACTATTCTAGGTGTTGGCGGTGATGAAACTATACATTTGTTAATTGACGTAATGTATACAAATAAATCGTATCACGTTATAAAAAATGCGGTACATATACACCCTACTGTTGCAGAGTTAATACCCACAATGCTTCAAGATTTGAAACCACTTAAGTAAATACAAAATATTCACACCGAAAATTTACGTATCAAGTCTATTACATTATCCGGATAATCTAACATTAACCAGTGCCCACCCTGAGCTACGAATTCAGTCTTTACATTGGGAATTGAACTTTCCGTCTGATTTCGTTCTTCCTTGCGTGCCCAATCATTTTCCCCATAAACTAAAAGCACAGGAATTTCTATGTTTTTGTAACTGCTTTTAACGTCATTCCACATATCTGCGTGGCGAATAAGATTTAAGAATGCTTGATAATAACCTTTACGAGTTCCTGATAAGTACAGCTCTTCAGCAAATTCATTCGAAATTGCATTCGGATTCGAGACGGTGCCCTCCATAACTTTGCGTTCAACCATTCTGTTGTTTAGCCGCATAGTGGTACCACCAAGGACTGGTAGTTTGCACATTGTAATCACTAAATTTGCAATGGCATTGCCACGCCCAATACCTGCGCCCAAATAGTCATAGGGATTTATCGCGATTACGCGATCGATTCTAGAATTTCGTTTTGCAGCAAGCATAAGTGACAACGTTGCGCCAATTGAGACTCCAGCCAAAGTAATATTATGCAGATCTCTATCATTTAAAAATCCTTCTACTTTATCTGCAAAAAATTGAGGTGTGTAATCAACTGCCGGGATGTCTGAGTACCCATGACCTGGGTAATCGAATGCATAAACAGTAAATGATTTACTAAGTACTGGAATAATTTTGTAATAAATATCAAGCTGAGAGCGAAATGTGTGCAGTAGCACTACAATAGGTCCACTTCCTATTGTTATATAACGTACTTTAACCCCTTCAACAGTAGTGTAGTTAATAGGTATATCTGGCAGCAAAGCTAGTGTCTGTGGAGTATTGGGTTCTGATTTAAACGCCGCAACAATATAAGAAACAAAAACGGGTGCTACGGCTACAAGGCCGATGATTACCAGTATTAAAAGAATGTCCACAAATTTAGCCCCCAACACGGGTCGATTATTAATTTATTAAAATATAATACTGCTATAAACAGTAATAATAAAATTTTACTTCATGCAGGGGGCTGTAATGGAGTTGATAAAAAAACCTAGCTTGTATCTTTGTACGACTCATTCTTTGTGTGCAAACGCACCGACACTATTTAGTTCAATCTAAGAGGCTCATTCTGTTTAATAAATTGCCGGTATGTTTTTCCTTAGATGTGCGATCACAATAAGCCTGCATTAGTGAACTTATGTCATAGATAATTAATTCTAGTTATGACGATGTCTTAAAAGTCGTGCAATCAGTATTGCCAAGAGTATGAGCCATCCAAATGGATAGGGAAATATGCCACTGAAGTAGGCTAACAGAGTAACTAACAGCAGTGTGACTAACAGGGTAGTAATCCAATCCACACAGGTTCCAAAAATTATCAAGCAGTGATTCGTAACGTATTACGCAGAATAAAACGAAAACTATAAGTCTGTTGATCATTGCCTACAATCGAGGCAATTATTTGCTTTTCTCTGTTGAACTATTCTGTTGTAAGAATCTGTCCTCCACATTAAGCGTATTTTCTTGAGACATACATCTAAGTAATGAACTTATTTTAACAATTAACCAAACTCAATGTGATCGCAAATTCGTCAAACGAATCAGTAATTTTCAACCATCGATTATCAGTGACTGGATTTTCTCCCCACTGCAAAGTAACTACACTAGGCGAAATTGAGTCACTTCGGTAGTCAAGTGCAAGGGGTTGATGTGGCCCTAAATCCCCAATCAACACACATTGTTGTGGGTTCAAGTTTCCTGGAGGATGATCGGAATCTGGATGACCAAGCATGGCCCTGTCATGTTCGGTTAAGAATCGAGATGTTTTACCCCACATGCCATCGTAGTTATGAAGATTTATCTTTGAATTTAATGAATTTGTTAATCCTACAGAGTATTGTGGAAATATAGGTTTGTTGATGCCTCCATTTTCTACATAATGGCACAACAAGGCTGGTAATTTATGTCCAAGTATATTCATTTATTCGAGCCCACGATTTGACTCATCGCTTACATTTTGTTTTTGGGCGAATAATTGACCTTTTAATAATAATGTATGAACAAGACCATCATAACCATTGGGCTCATTATAGTTGCCATTGGCGTAATGTGGCCGCTACTTAGCAAACTACCTTTTGGGAGATTGCCAGGGGATTTAGCATTTAAAAAAGATGGGTTTAGTTTTTATCTTCCAATTACGACAATGATTATTGTGAGCATAGTCTTATCGTTAATATTTTGGTTCTTTAGAAAATAATGTTTTGGTCGAATGACTGCTTTCGACCCAAAGCAAACATCCAAATTTAACTGATATTCGTGTTCTTTCATAACTAGATTAAATTAATTATGTGCTGTAATTTAATGCAATGACACAATCTTCATTTAATCGTTGGCGCCCGCATCCTTGGCATGGGCTCGATGTTGGTCCAAATCCGCCTGTACATGTCCATGCATATATCGAAATCACTCCCTTTGATACGGTAAAATATGAAGTAGATAAAAACACCGGTTATCTAAGAGTGGACCGTCCACATCGAACATCTTCCCTTCCGCCGACTCTCTATGGTTTTATACCAAGAACCTATTGCGGTGAGCGCGTTCGATCACTGATGAGTACTGCAAAATCGGGAGACACTGACCCCCTAGACATATGTGTAATAAGTGAACATCTTATATTACGTGCGGAAGTTCTGCTCAATGCACGAGTTGTCGGTGGACTTCCGATGCTTGATAGGGATGAAGCCGACGATAAAATTATTGCAGTGCTTGAGAACGATAGGGTGTGGAGTCAAGTTCGGGAACTATCCGAGCTTCCAGCTTCAATGATAGAGCGTCTGCGGCATTACTTCACTACATACAAAGTGCTTCCTGGAGAAGAGTCGAGTGTTTTTGTTGATGAGCCCTATGGCCAGACCCATGCGATGTCTGTAGTTACTGCTGCTATAGAAGATTATCAAGAGAAATTTGGAAAATTAGTTTAATCAACAGGCCGCTCACTTAACATTCGAACGAATTGAATAAAAAAATTGATGTGGCCATTTTACATGCTGTTGCTTAGCATCTTGTTGAATGACCGCTTTGGGCCGAAAGTGGACGTTTGAACAGCAGCGCAAGATTGATAAACAATTACATTTAACTAGTGGATATGTAAAACCGTATGTCAAATATCAAATTTTCCCTCAGCCTCTTATTATTATATTTGTTTGTAATGCCATGTTTTGCGGAAGAATTGCATTGTAGTTTTCATCCGAAATACGTTTGGCCACTTTCCGATAAGGAATTAGAGAATTGGCAACGTAAGGAGGAATTTCAAAATGTCAGGCTGAATCGAGATGAAGAAGCTTTACACGATGTAATCTTAGTAAATCGTGGCACAAAAGATTTAAAAAAAACCTTATTTTATGATGTGTATGACGCTGAAATGATCATAGATAATGCTAAATACGAAGGCTTTTACGATTCTCATCGAAGGACATATTTTTTTACCAGCAGCTTTAATTTCAGCACAAGAATTCTTGTTGCGAAAACTGGGGAAGCAGTACTGGCAGAGAGTTTTGGAGTGTGGGAAGGCATGTGCGAATAAAACTCAGCAAAACTATATTGCAAGGTAGGGCTTGCTAATTTTAGATAGAATAAAAATGACCGCATTTGACCCAAAGTGGACATTCCACGCCACAAAGAGGAGATAATTTTTTGCTTGAAAAATCTCTTTGCTGGAGGCCGGTGACTTCTTTTGTGATCAAAAAGACTTGAGGCGAAGAAAACCCGAAACGTAGCTGGCACTCAGGATCGCGTTACTGACTTTTGTGCGTCTAGGTGAACTTACACGCTCAGTAAATTCTATCCCGCCCTTTTTACGTCTGCATTCTTGCGCTCGATCAACTCAGTAGTACTATACTGCCTTTTATTATTATAAAAGTATGTAACGGTAAACAGCATTTACGACATGGGAGATGGTCAGCATGGGTGAACAAAGCGAACAACTAATCGAACTGGATCTTGACCAGCCAATTTGGGATAGGTTTTTTAGCGTTCATCCGTTAGTCGTAATCGGCACTAGAGAGTCGGATGGCAGCGACGATCTGGCGCCCAAGCATTTGGTCATACCGGTAAGCTGGGAGAACTACTTCGGTTTCGTTTGCACCCCCAAGCATCGCACCTATCAAAATATTGTTCGGTCCAAGCAATTCACGGTTACCTATGCTCGGCCAAGCCAGGTCGTAATTGCGAGCCTAGCAGCAAGCCCACGATGCGAAGACGGTAGCAAACCGATCATTGACCTGTTACCAACAATACCGGCCAAAGATGTTGACGCTGTGCTAATGAAAGACGGTTATCTATTTCTGGAGTGCACCCTGCATAAAATCTACGATGACTTCGGCGACAACAGTTTAATCACCGGCCGCATCCTGTCCGCACGGATTGCCAATGATGCCTTACGCGTTGCAGACGGTGATGATCAGCATCTGCTGCAACAGGCGCCGTTGCTAGCCTATTTATACCCCGGCCGATTTGCTGAAATTAGTAATACACACACGCTGCCATTCCCACGAGGATTCAAAAGATGAACCAATTGTCCGCCGCGGCGGACATCCAAACATTTCTCAGTGAACAACAAGCGGCAATGACCAAGTTGCTGACCGAGCTGGTCGCTATCGAATCCCCATCCGATGTTGCCGCTGCACAGCAACCCATCCTGCAACGACTGAAAAGCGAATTTGAGGCGCTCGACTATCGGGTCCGCATCATTCCCGGTCGGTGTTCAGGCGGTCACCTGTTTAGCAGATCAGCAGCTCGCGCAGCCATACCCAATTCGCAGTTACTGCTTGGTCACTGTGATACCGTATGGCCAATAGGCACTTTGGCAACTATGCCCCTGCAAACAGAGGATGGAATGATGCGTGGGCCGGGTATTTACGACATGAAAGCCGGACTGGTAGAAATGATCTTCGCCTTGAAAGCGCTACAAGCACTGGAGCTGCAACCCAAGGTTGCTCCAATCATATTCATCAATTCCGACGAGGAAATCGGCAGCCGCGAATCAACTCGCTATGTGCGACGCCTGGCACAACTAGTGGACCGCGCGTTAGTGCTGGAACCCTCGCTCGGCCTAACAGGAAAGATCAAAACCGCGCGTAAAGGCGTCGGTCGCTTTGAGATTAAAGTCAGCGGCAAGGCAGCGCATGCGGGACTTGACCCCGGCGCTGGCGCCAGCGCTATCCTGGAACTGTCGCATGTCATTCAGAAGCTGTTTGCGTTAAATAATCCCGACCAGGGCATATCCGTTAACGTCGGTGTTATTGACGGCGGTACACGCGCGAACGTGGTTGCACCGGAGAGCAGTGCTGTGATCGATGTGCGTGTAGAAACACAGGCCGACGGCCAACGCATTGAGAACGTGATCCATGCAATACAACCCGAAGATCCCAGCGTCAGCCTGAACATCGAAGGGGGCATCGGTCGCCCGCCAATGGAACGCACGCCGGCCAACCGCCAGCTGTGGAGTGTTGCGACGGACCTGGCCAGCGTGCTCAATATCGATCTGGAACAAGGCACTGCTGGTGGTGGTTCCGATGGCAATACAACCAGCCTGTATACCGCCACTCTTGACGGTCTGGGTGCTGTTGGCGATGGCGCCCATGCTGCCCATGAATTTATCTACACCGATCAACTCCCGCAACGTTGTGCCCTATTAACAGTACTATTGCTGGCGCCACCGCTGGGTATTCATCAGGAGGAGCTTGCATGACTCACTATGTTTATACTTCAGTAACACGAATCTCTGATCTCGCTGCACAGGACTTCAAAGTACAAACCGTTGATCGCACGCAATGGCAGACCGGTGACTATGTTGTCGGCCGCGTGCTGAACACCGCTGGTACCCTGCATAACATAGAGCTGCCCAATGGGCGCATGATCGAAGTATTCGAGAATGATCTCATCATTGGTACATTTGGCGCACGCATGGCAACCCTCGAAGCCGTCGGTAACTGGCAGGCCATTACCGATGATACGTTCAATGCGCTTACTTCAGCCGGTTTATTTGGTCAGCTAATCTCAAAATCGCCTTTTATGCCGGCACTGATGTCGCTGCGCTATGTCGGCCACGTGACTCGCAACGGCAAGCGCGTGGGCATGGGTGATTTCGTTCACAACCCGCCGGAACAAACTCTTACAGCACCGGTAATTTTGATCGTTGGCACATCCATGTCCGCTGGCAAAACCACGTCCGGGCGAGTGATCGTGCGTATGCTTAAACAGCAAGGTTTACAGGTCGTGGCTGCCAAATTCACCGGTGCCGCCAGGTATCGAGATGTATTGAGTTACAAGGATGCTGGCGCTGATGCCATTTACGATTTCGTCGATGCCGGCTTGCCATCGACGGTGTGTGACGATCAGTTATTTAGTAGCGCGATGTCCAAGATGCTGTCAGTGATTGCCAGCAATCGACCGGATGTCGTTGTCGCTGAGGCAGGCGCCTCGCCGCTGGAACCTTACAACGGTGATACAGCCATTGCGTTGCTCGGTGATCGAGTCTGCTTCATGCTGTTGTGTGCATCGGATCCGTATGCGGTTATGGGCGTAGCCAGTGCATTTGACCGGCAGCCGGACCTGGTTGCCGGGGGGGCGGCCAATACCAAGGCTGGTATTGAACTGGTGAATAAACTGACCGGTCTGCCAGCACTCAATTTGATGGATCAAGCCAGCTATCCTGACCTGCAGCAACGTATATTGAAGGCTTTAGGGAGTCTAACCACTCCTTAAGCCGGCCCCTTTATGGACTGCCAAGGCCCTAAATTTTCTACGGCACATCTCACATTCGCTACGCGAACTATCAACGATGTTATAGGGTTAATTGTAATCCTTTTGCAATCATCCATTACCGCGAAGATTCGGTGGACGTGCGCGGTAGACCGCATATTGGATGTATGGTTAGTGTCTAGTCGATGTTTGTCGTAGAACGGTAGTAACGCATAATGATGTTTGGATCGGTCATCAGATTGACAGTACTGTCTTTACAATCATAGTTAAAGGTCGAGAGGACATAGCGCATGCTTTCGAGACGCGCAAGCTTTTTGTTATTAGCTTTCACGATGATCCAAGGACTAAATGTTGTGTGTGTTTTGCTGAACATTGTTTCCTTGTATTGTGTGTAATCGTCCCACAAATCCTGTGCTAGGTTGTCGATAGAACTTATTTTCCATTGTTTTAATGGATTTGTTTGACGCGATTCGAAACGCCTGAGTTGTTCTTTCTTAGAGATGGAGAACCAGAATTTTATTAAGTCAATGCCGTCTTCATAGAGCATGTGCTCGAACTCCGGCACTTGACGCATGAATTGCTTATATTCGCTCTTCGTACAAAAATTATTGACTGGCTCCACCACAGCGCGGTTGTACCAACTGCGATCAAAGAAAACGATTTCACCCTTATTTGGTAATTGCTTGGAATAGCGCTGAAAATACCATTGGCCAATCTCATCTTCACTTGGTTTAGGCAAAGCGACAATGCGCATTGCGCGAGGGCTTAGGTGTTCCACAAAACGCCGGATTGCTCCGCCTTTACCGGCGGCATCACGTCCCTCGAAGATAATCGCTATGCGTCGTTTTTTCTGTTTTACCCAACGTTGTAATTTTACTAATTCAACTTGTAGCAAACGCAGCTCCTGCTCGTATTCTAAGGCTTTTTTTAATTTTTCTAGATTGAAGTTCTTTTTCCTCAACAAGGCGAAAAATTCTTGTGAGGACGATAAATTCTTTAGCTCCTCTTTAGTGAGCACATCTTCGGCAGCATACGTTGTCATTTCTGCAGTGCTATCGAGATTCAGTCCAGTCTCAGTTGCATTGTTTGCAGCACTCTCCGCGCTCACTAGTTTTATTTTGCCTGCCGTCATTGTTAATGTTTTCTACAGTTGGTCGAATTTATGTATGTCTTATATGAAACTATGCTCTATTTGAAGCCTCTTAGCACACTATTTACAACACATCTATACTAGAAATATATAATCAGCGTTATTTCACTAACTTAGCGGAATAATTTAACAATTTATTGGGGTACCATCACACTCTAAATGGGTTTATCAATTTATTGAGTTCATTGTTGTAGCTCGACATACACCTTACACATCACTATCTGTTTACGTTATTAATTTCTCATAGACTTAGCCTGGTTCACTTGTCTGCTGACCCGCATGAAAAGTGGTATAGATGTATATGGGCATCGATAAATCGCCCAAATGCTTTTGAATCAACGGATACACTTCGGTCCATTGCAAACCACCAACCCCGGTGGCCAGTTTCGGTACGGCGAGGCTGTGAACTTCACCTTTGTCGAGTTCGTGTCGCAATCGCCGCAGACAATGGTTGACATTGGATAACTTTGCTCGACCGGGTTTGTCCCCATGTCCGTGTTCCCCTTCCTGGGTAAGTAAGTTGAAAATTTGTATTCCACCTACACCACTCCACACCCATATTTCCCCTGGTTTTGGGTGTGTCTCGTGAGCATGATGTCGGAAATCCTTGGCCATCGCAGGCCATCGTTCTCGAAGCGCTAGAGCGAGACCGTTATCGAAGTGATCCCTTGGGGCAATACCATGTGCAATAGCCTGTGCTTTAGTCAATAAAATGTCGCCAGCAACTTCATGAAGCATTGGATGAATCTCCGTCAAAATTTTTGAATTTTATAAGAGATGTCCACAATTGGCCGAAAGCAGACATTCAATTAAAGCATTCCTAACAATTCGCTTAGGCTTTTTATGATCTGGCCATGTCCTTCGTGAATGTAGATACCAAACTGGGCAATTAATGAGTACGCTAAGGCAAACTGAGCCAAGGCATAGCCAGCAATTGTAAACTGACTAATACTCACAACACCCACACCAAACTGAGAAATGGTAAAGATGCCCATGGCAAACTGGCCGATGGCAATCACACCTTTTGCAGGAACAGGAACTCGGTTTGGACGAAACTTGAAGGAAATATGAAGCAGGGGTAAGCCAAGTAATGTGGCATTGGTTTTGTACTCAAAACCCCAGCCATCCCATATTTCCTTAGCAGGGTACGGGGCCCCACAATGAGGACAGGCCATGGCCTGCCCCGACACCTCTTGTTGACATTCACGACAAGGTTTCATATCACTTCTACTTTAATGTTTGATCTAATAGGTTACACCAACCGTTGAGGCTTTTTAATTTTTAATAAATTAAAATCATCCACGCTCCAAACCCTCTACAACCCACTCCCTCTCATGCTTAAATATCTTTGTTGCATCCTCTAGACTAATTTCACCTGTATCGACTTGCCTACACAGTTGTTTGCGCAACTTAACTAAGTTAGTGATATCGATGCGATCTGCATTATGGATAGCAAGATTATCCCAATAGGCATTGGTTTCTTGATCATGACAGTAGTTTTATGTTGCTATCGAAGTACTTGAAAGTAAAAGCAAACTACAAAGTAAAGCGGGCTTCATCTGTACCGGATA
>JBFGJY010000052.1:0-17536 GCA_041576975.1 Gammaproteobacteria bacterium
AAAAAACCCGCTTTAGTAGCAACTAAAGCGGGTTTTAACCAATCTTTAACGCTTTAGCTGTACTTTTTTTGCGCCCGCAATCTGAAGCTCAATTCGGCGCTAAGTAAAAGCTAATACATATATAAATTTTTGTCAATGATAGATTTAGACACAAGTCCCATAACGAAAGATAATATTGGTCAGTAGAGTCCCTTGGCAGTAGTAAGTTGCAATAATGATTAGGCACGGCGCAGGATTGGATTCGAGCCAGCTCAATCTTGTTTACGAGCTAATATTAGATTAATTTATTCAATTAAAATTCGTATTCCAAGCTCCATTTAAGTGTAGTGTGAGGGGTATCACTGTTTAGACCTATAAATAGACCTAAACCAACACTGAGAAGTTGACGATCTTCATCATCGCCAAGCACTTGATTAAAGTATGCGACTGGTCCAGCCCGATGTAAGTCATGATCTCCAAATAGCTTAGCTTCCTCACTTGGGTTCCCTGTATTACCCAGTCGATCAATCGTACTGTATGCTTCTAGTGCTATGTCCCATGTGTTAGATAATTCATATCCAATTTGCATCGCAAAGGTAAAATCTAGTTTATCGTCTTTATCTGCACCATTGAAAAACTGAACTAGGGCAGGGTTTAAAAGTATCCACCAATCACTAAATTGACCTTCCAATATTGGCCCCAATACAAACGAGTCTGCTTCAGATCGATCCCGCACAAATTGATATTCCGCAAGCATACCCCAACCAATTCCTTGTTTTTCGATGGGGATAAATACTGCCACCCCCTCAAGTGAGAGCTCTCCCAGTTTCAGGGATTCAAATTTGTTGCGTTCGGATAGTGAAGCAGGTTCATCAACACGCTCCTCTTCGTATTCGATTCCAAAGCGAGTGCGAAACCATTTTGATACACCAACTGTGAGTTCTAATGCATATCTTTGTCCAATAACAGAGTTTTCATCAAATTTAAATACACCTGGCTCAACCTCGATGAATTCACGATGAGGCTGTCCCCATGAATTAGCATTTTGACTCTGAAACTCCCATTGACCGACTTCGATATCTAAATCTTTCACCTCAAACTGAAATACTGCGGGACCACCAGCGTGGGCAACTGTGAAATTTAAGGTAAAACTAAATAACCATAAGGCTGCCTTAAAATGAGAATTCAAAGAAACTCCTTAAAGTTTGCATAAATATCGGGACAGAATGAAAAAGTACGAACCATAATAGGTACGCATAATATATATTATGTAAAATTACTTAGCCCACGAGAATCTTAAGTTCAAGCTAGCCCTACTAGTATTTTCCAACAATATCAACCAACCATCACTGTCACAATCACGATCTATCAGGAATTATTAGAAAGGATACAAAGAATCATAAAAAGTATATGAATAATGCTTTCAGTGAAATTTAATAATCAAGATAAATAGTTAATTTTAAATAGAATCAAATTTTGTTAAATGTTAATCAGAATTTATAAACTACTTGTAGGCTTATTATATTGGTTTCAGGATCTTCATATTTACCTACTAAGGTATCTGTACCGGCGACACCAGCGATGGGCACTGTAACGTTTAGATCTGCATCCTTGATAAATAAGTGTGTATAACCAAAATCAAGATTTAGCTTTTCATTTGCAATAAACGAAGCACCTATGGCAAGCCAATGGCGATCTTCATCAGGAATGCGTGGTGTTCGAGTTTTATCTGGCACCGGTGTTTCATCAAACATGTATCCTGCTCGGAATGTCCATTTATCTGAATAAAAATAATCAACACCTACATTGACTGATATTACATTATCCCAACTTTCATCTGTTACATCGTCTGGAAGACCTGCTGTTTTAATACGTAGTTCTTCAAATCGGTCCCAACGTGTCCATCTAAACCCTAAAGAAGCTCCCCACTTGGATGCAAACTCTTTGTAGACTCCAGCATGTATTGTTTCGGGGAGTACGGCTCTAGCGCTTGCGCTTGCCCTAAAATTGCCTCCAAGAGCAGGCACCCCGGTAATTTCATTATTGCCGCCATCTAGCTCATGGTCAATTTTAGAACGGTAACCAATGCCCGTACGGAATGTAGTACTGGGATGATGCATAACACCAATGTTCCATCCGTATCCCCAATCATCTCCTTCTACTTCTGCAAAGCCCTCAGGCATACCCGGCCCATTTGATAAGGCTCGGCTAAGCGTTGCATCTGCATATTGAGCACTTACCCCTACTCCAACTGAAAATGTATCATTTATTTTATATGCGAGAGATGGGTTGATATTTACGGTGACTAATTCGGATTCATCTGCATGAAATCGACCTACCCATTCACGGTCATAATCGGTTTTAAGACCATAGGGTGCCGTTACCGCAAATCCGTATTTTAGTTTTGGAGTAAGATCCATAACGAAATACAGATTAGGTACTAATGAGGTTGTAGCTCCATCCTCATTTCCTCCTGAGCTGGGGATAGTAAGCAGTCCAAAACTTTGTGTAGAAGCTTCGTTTGAAAATCTAGATTCACCATTTATCACAAACCCAGTTACCTGAATTTGTGTCCCCTCTTGCATAGTAAGCCCAGCTGGATTGTAAAATGCCATAGACAAGTCATCACCGATGATGCCAAAACCTGCAAATGCTCGCCCAAGCCCCGTACCACTTTGTTCACTTATCTGGAATCCTGCGCTAAATGCAGAAAATGATAAGGAAAGAATAACAACTAAAAAAAGAAAAGAGTGCGCCTTACACACAATCCGAGTCGAATATTCCATAACCCCCTCCCCCTTTAAGTTGTAATAGCAATTCTTTTATTATTGAATTTCAAATCGCTATTTAACACTTACACATACTTTACCAAAAAGGAAACAAAGACTGTGTTTTATATTTACATATATATCAGAAGGCTATAATGCACTCTTGTAGTTATTGGAGAGTTTAAAGTTGAATTCATCTCAGCTATCTTAGCGTCAACATCATGCCTAAGTTGTCAATTATAATTCCTATACTAAATGAACAGGTATTCTTAGCTAATCACCATGAAATACTTAAATCTCTTCTTTCAGATGGACATGAAATTCTTGTTATAGATGGAGGCAGTACTGACAATTCAGTGGATATAGCCAAAGCTATTGGCTGTAAAACTTTAAAAACGAAAACCTCACGCGGATTTCAGTTACATGTTGGCGCCAAGCACAGTAAAAATGAACTACTGCTATTTCTGCATGCAGATACATTATTACCTACAAATGCTGCAGAATTAATCTATCATGCACTCACACCAGTTAATAAGCATTGGGGACGATTTAATGTAAGATTTTCTAACCAAAATTTAATTTTTCAAATTATTGCTTGGTTTATGAACAAACGCAGCTATCTATCAGGTATTGCAACAGGTGATCAAGCCATCTTTGTAAAGAGAAAAAGTTATTTTAGCTGTGGTGGTTTTCCAGATTTTCCAATTATGGAGGATATAGAAATCAGTAAACGTTTAAAAAAAATTGCTTATCCAGTCTGTATTCCTAATGAAGCAATCGCTTCTAGCCGTAAATGGGAAAATCAAGGTGTAATTATAACGATACTTAAAATGTGGAGCTTACGTCTAATGTTCTTCTTTGGTGTACCGACTGAAAAGCTAGCGAAACTATATTAAATAAATGTCTGAAGCAAGAACCGTTATTTGTTTCTGCAAATATCCTGAGCCTGGTATGGTGAAATCCCGCTTGTCTACTAATTTAGGCGAGGATTGCGCAGTTCAAATATATAAAATAATACTAGAAAATATATTGCAAAATATCTGCATGAGAGAATTCGAAGTAGCGCTATATTGTTTTCCCAATATTAATCATTCTTTTTTTGAGTATTGCAGAGATAAATACAATGTGTCATTACATTACCAAGATGGTAATAATTTAGGTTTACGCATGTATAACGCAATTAGTGATAAATTAAGTACTAAAAAAAATGTCATTTTAATTGGATCAGACTGTCTTGAGCTCGATTCAGATTATATTAATGATGCCTTTCTTGCACTTGATACAAGTAATGATGTTGTGCTTGGCCCTACCCTAGATGGAGGGTACGCTTTGATTGGTGCAAATAGAATTGATGCATCTATATTTTGCAATGTAACTTGGGGCACAGATATTGTTTTACAACAAACAGTAGAAAAAATTAAAAGCATAGGATGGACTATCGCCTGTATGCCTTGCGTGCGTGATATTGATACTTCATCTGACTATCAGTATTTTTCTGAACATAAGAACTTTAAACATTTATTTATCGATATAAACAAAAAGCTCATATCAACCAGCTAATGCCACCTCATGCATATTAGCCACCAAATCTGCTGCATGATTAATAATTTCTAGACCTGCATCTTTTTTATATGCGTGCTCACTTAAGTATCGACGCCACGTTTTTGCACCAGGTAATCCATTAAATAATCCTAGTATGTGACGTGTTAGAACTCTTAAAGGTACGCCTTTCTCTAACTGTAACTGCACATATAATTTGTATTTTTCTAGCACTTCATGACGTGAAAATGTTTTACAAGGTTCACCAAATACATTTGCATCAATATCAAATAAAAAGTATGGATTTTCATAAGCTTTTCTACCCACCATTACGCCATCAAGGTGCTTTAAATGATTTTGAATTTCAACCATGTCAATTAAACCACCATTAAGGATAATGTTTAGCTGTGGAAAATCTTGTTTAAGCCGATATACATAGTCATAACGTAATGGCGGAATGGTTCGATTTTGTTTGGGACTTAAACCTGATAAATAGGCTTTGCGTGCATGAACGATTATAGTTGTGCACCCTGCTGCAGCTATGGTTTCTACAAAATTATATAAAATTTTATAACTATCTTGATCATCTACGCCAATTCTAGTCTTTACCGTAACATCAATTTCAGTTGCAGTTGTCATTGCTCTGATACAGTCTGCGACAACTGTTGGTTCTAACAACAGACAGGCACCAAATTTTCCAGCTTGTACTCGGTCACTTGGGCAGCCTACATTTATATTAACTTCGTCATAATTATATTCAGTTGCATATTCAGCACACTTGGCCATATCAGATGGATCGCTACCACCAAGTTGTAAAGCAATTGGATGTTCACATGAATCAAACTTTAATAGGTGATCACGATCTCCATGAACTAACGCACCTGTAGTAATCATTTCCGTATATAGCATGCAACGCTTTGTTAATAGTCGAGCTAAAAAACGATAATGACGATCTGTGCAATCCAGCATGGGCGCCACACAAAAGCGGTGAGGATTAATCATATGTAATCGTCAAAGGCTAATTATTTTAAATATCGATTCTGTAGAAATTCTACAACTGTTCGCAGTCCCATCGCTTCACCCCCTTTCGGACGACCAGGTCGATTGCGTGTATTCCAAGCCATGACATCAAAATGTACCCACCGAATTGTTTCCGGAACAAATTCTTTTAGGAAAAGAGCTGCTGTTATGGCTCCACCAAATAAGCCTGTAGAGCAATTAGAAATGTCTGCAATATCACTGTTTAATAAATAACGATATGGCTTATACAGAGGTAACTGCCACACTGGCTCATCAACAGCTTCTGCTGCAGTCATGAGATCATCTGCGAGAGTGTCATCATTAGTAAAAAATGCTGGCACTTCTGTTCCTAATGCTACTCTTGCGGCGCCAGTCAGTGTGGCAAAATCGATTAATATCTCAGGGCTATCTTCAACAGCTTTAGAAATAGCGTCGCATAATATTAAACGCCCTTCTGCATCTGTGTTTTCTATTTCAATTGTTTTACCGCATCTTGATTCCAACACATCCCCTGGACGATAAGCATCACCGGAAATGGCATTTTCCACAGCTGGAATTAGTACCTGTAGACAAATAGGCAGCTTCATCTTCATTATTGCAGTTGCAATACCCATAACATGAGCTGCCCCACCCATATCTTTTTTCATTAATCGCATCCCTTCTGTAGATTTAATATCCAAACCACCACTGTCAAACGATACGCCTTTTCCTATTAGAGTGACTCTTGGGTGTTTTGAATTTCCCCAGCTCCACTCAATTAATCGCGGTGGGTGAACACTTGCGCGCCCTACTGCATGTATTACAGGATATTTATTTTTCAAAAGATCATCGCCAATATATTCATTCAAATTTGCGTCAAAATCATGAGTGATAGATTGGCAACGCTTGCTTATGTGCTGAGGAAGCATATCTGATGCCGGTGTGTTGACAAGGTCACGCACTAAAGTTACTGCTTTCAAAACTGCCTCAATTCGGTTTTTATCATGAGCGCCATTAATTGAAAGTTTACAAGACCTATTGCTCATTTTTTTATACTGTTTGTATTGATAAGACCCAAGCCCCCAACCAAGAAAATAAAAATCTTTACTTGAGTTATCAATTTTTGTGGCAATATGATAACGACCTTCTGGCAATGAACGAGGACAACCTCCAAGTGACCAAGTTATATTTTCTTGATCTGCTATTACAAGTACACTATCTAGATTGCCTTGTGCATTGGGAATACACAAGTGGTGGTTAGGTTTTGGTTTAAAACAACTTGTTTGAATCCAATTTTTTATAAAATTATCTTGCTTGTTCTTCCATTCTTTATACTCTGACCTAAATACAATTTGAATTGGAATGCTGTTTGCATGATCGCCTTCATAAAAATACTGCATCAAATCTGTGCTAGCCATCTTGTTCCTCGCTATATTAGGCTAAAGTAAAAGTTTCAAAAATTTTATATTGTAAAACATGACTGAGCATGCCTTATCAATATGCGGACTTAGCAAGACCTATAATAATCAAGTCATAGCTTTGGACAATGTAGATCTAAAGGTAAATATGGGCGATTTCTTTGCTCTACTTGGGCCAAATGGTGCAGGCAAATCCACACTTATAGGCATCATAACATCCCTAATAAATAAGTCTGCCGGCAAAGTTCATGTAATGGGATATGACATTGATACAGATTTCTCTCAAGCTAAGAGTCAGATTGGACTTGTACCACAAGAGTTTAACTTTAATAACTTTGAGCCGCTAATCGAAATCATCAAAAGTCAAGCGGGCTACTTTGGAATAAGTAGTCGTGCTGCACTAGAAGCAACGGAAGACTGCCTAGATAAATTAGGTCTCTGGGAAAAACGCAAGGTTACACCTAGAGAACTATCAGGAGGAATGAAACGTAGGCTTATGATAGCGCGCGCACTTGTACATGATCCAAAATTACTAATTTTAGATGAGCCTACTGCAGGTGTTGATATCGAAATTCGTAGATCGATGTGGGAGTTGATGCGAAAAATAAATAAGGATGGGAAAACGATTATTTTAACAACTCATTATCTTGAAGAAGCAGAAAATCTGTGTCGAAACATCGCTATCATTGATGATGGTAAAATAATTGTTGACACCTCTATGCGCAATCTTCTAGAAAAATTAACAGAAGAAAGTTTTATCCTTTACCTGCAGCACCCAATACCAAATACATTAAATCTCAAAAATTATAGTTATGAGATTATTGATGAAAAAACGCTTGAGATTACTTTATCTAACAATATGACGCTATATGGGTTATTCAACGTCCTGAATCAACAAGGTATAACTGTATTAAGTATTAAAAACAAAACTAATCGTTTAGAGGAATTGTTTCTGACTCTAACTAGAAACACTATTGAATAATTCAAATATGACATTTGCAAAACAATTGATAGCGCTGCGTACTATTGTAGTAAAAGAAATTCGTCGTTTCGCAAGGATTTGGATACAAACTATTTTGCCTTCAGCAATTACTGTGGCTCTATATTTTCTAATCATGGGAAAATTTATCGGATCTCAAATTAGTGATATAGATGGCTACTCTTATATTGAATTTATTGCGCCTGGTCTAATTATGATGGGAGTCATAACAAATTCCTATGCTAACGCCGTTTCTTCTTTTTATAGTTCAAAGTTTCAGCGTCATATAGAAGAGATGCTTGTATCACCAATGCCGAATTACATTATTATTTTAGGTTATATGCTGGGAGGAATTGCTCGAGGTATAACAGTGGGTATCGCAGTTACCCTAGTAGCATTATTTTTTACGCGACTTCAAGTTCACAGTATTGCTATCGTAGTGATAACATCAATATTAACTGCTGCCCTATTTTCTATTGCGGGATTGATCAATGGTATCTTTGCCAAAAGTTTTGACGATATTTCAATTATCCCAACTTTTGTGCTCACGCCATTAACTTATCTAGGAGGAATTTTCTTTAGCATTGAGATGTTACCAAATTTCTGGCAACAGGTTTCGTTAGCGAACCCTATTCTTTATATGGTGAATAGCTTCAGATTAGGCATACTTGGCATAACTGACGTGAACTTGGCTATCGCCATGTCTGTGATTATTGGATTTCTAGTCACATTGTTTCTTATTTGTCTTTATTTATTAAATAAAGGCATAGGGATACGTACCTAATATGAAGAATTATTTTTATTTATTATTAGCTGCGACTGGTCCAGTGATAATAGTGTCTTCAAGTGACACAACATTATTACCAAACGCATTATCCTTCTCTTCAGAAGTTTCATGTAGTAATGCAGACGAATCCATTTGAAACAACATCTTATATGGTCCAAATGCTATATGATCTCCATCTTTTAGAACACATTTTTTTATTCGTTTTCCATTAACATATGTACCGTTAGTACTAATAAGATCTTCAATAAAATAATTGTTTTGAAAACGTATGATTTTTGCATGGTGCCCGCTCACCTTATCATCTTGAGGATGAATGTCATTGGTAGCGATACGACCAATTGTAGTTGTAGTTTCAGATATTACATATTCATGCACATTATCTTCTTGCATAGCATCAATTAACTTTGCGACTGCATGGGAATCAACCGCAGTCGTTGGCTTACTTTTTAAGGCTTTAATCCCGACTCTCTCCTGGTATGGCATCCACTGTAACTCATTTACAGCTTCTTCAATGATGCTTTCAGTAATAAATTTTTTGTTATCTGCAAACGCGCAAATTAATGCAGTGTCACAGAGTGTGTTTATTAATCGAGGAATGCCACCTGTATATCGATAGATAAGTGGAATACATATATCACTTATTATTTTCTTTTTTAATCCCGCAACCATGAGTCTGTGTCTGATATAAGCAGCTACTTCATCTTGTTCAAGAGCTGTTATGTGGAAACGGAACCGGATGCGTTGCGCAAGTTGTTCCATGCCTGGTGCATCTAGTAGATTTTTTAACTCAGGTTGACCTACTAATATTAAATTTAAGATGCGTTCTTCCTCGGTTTCCATTCCTGTAAGCATGCGTAATTCTTCAAGTACACGTTTACTTAAATTTTGCGCTTCATCTATAATAAGTATGACCTGTCTACCTTCAGCATACTGCTCAACTAAAAAGTTGTTGAGCATATTCATCAGCTCAACTTTACCCGCATTAAAAGGCTCTAAACCAAATTCAAGCAATATGGCTTGAAAAAACTCGACTTCATTTAGTTGAGTCTGATAGATACGAGCAATCAGAACTTCCTCATTCACATTGTGTAACAGTTGCTGAATCAGAGTTGTTTTGCCAGACCCAATTTCTCCCGTAATGACCACAAAGCCATCGCGGTTCCACACGGTATATTCCATATAGGATTTGGCACGAGCATGGGCCTTGCTCAAATATAGGAATTTAGCGTCTGGAGTCAGCTGAAATGGCTGCCGTTCAAGCCCATAGTGTTGTAAGTACATCCTTAATTTTTGCTCTTCAGTCGGGTTTAAATTCTCGAAACTCTCTCTATTTCACTAGTATTTTCATGCAAATTATAATGCAGGAAGAGGCTGGCTTGGCGATGCAATTCACAAAACGCCTATAAAAAGCATCAACCTGATCTACTAATGATGACTTATGAGTTAGATCACAGTCAACTAGCACAGAAATAAGCTATGGTAAGTATGTGGATTTGTTAGGAAAAGTTGGCATGGATAAGCAAGTAGAAGAACTAAATCAAGGAAAAATAAAAGCTGGGCGAGGTGTGGCAAAGAGACGAGAATCAAATTCAAGTAGCAACAATTCGGATGAAAAAAATAAGGACGAAGATCGCCCGGATGATCGTGCCCGTAAAGCTGGCTATTAAAACTATATATTAAGCCGCTAGACGATCTACATCCATTTTCATTCCATACTTTGGACGCATTGTAGTTGCTGCTTGTGGCTCGACTTTATGCCCTGAGGTAAGTCTCAAATGGTAACGTTGTGCAATTAACGCAACAATAAGTTTACTCTGCATAATTGCCATATATGAACCAATGCAGTTTCGATGACCCGCTGCAAAAGGAATATATGCAAATCTCGACCGGCCTACTGAACGATCTTTGTCAAATCGACTTGGATCAAAGGTGTTAGGGGCTTCCCAATATTGTGGCAAACGATGCGTGACATAAGACGATATTATAATTGTCGTATCTCTAGGGACTTTATAACCCCCAATTAGATGGTCCTCTAACGCAACACGCGAAAAAGAATGGACAGAGGAATATAAGCGTAACGACTCTTTGATCACTTTTTCCGTATATTCTAGTTTGTTGAGTAATTCAGATGTTGGATTTTGTTTTCCTAAAATAATATTCACTTCTTGGTATATATGCTGCTTCACGTCTGGATATTTATCGATCACATACATCGTCCAACACAACGACGTAGCGGTAGTTTCAAATGCGGTTACAAATAGTGTAAGCATTTGATCACGTAAGCTGCGTCTATTTTTTTTAATAAATTTCCGAGCATCATTGTCTTCTATGATGTGTTTTAAAAAGCCGATATCTTCATCAATAATTTCTGGGTACTCATCTAGTATTTCATTAACGCATTTATTAAGTTGGTGTAATGCACGCCTAAAGTTTATTGCTTTCTTTAAGTTGTTTGGTTTTAATAAACTACTTCTTAGATCTGTCATTTCTGGCCAATTCATGCGGATCTGGTTATAAATATTTGCAACTGTTGAGGCGCGTGGCTTAAAGCCCAGACCCATTACCCATACTCCAGCAAGAAGTTGCATTAATATATTAAATTGATATTCAAGCTCTATTGGCTTATTTGCTGCAGCATTTTGTTCCCAGCTATCAATAAACTCTGAAGCAAGTTCTGTAATCCAATCTATTTGAGTATCAAGGGACTTGGCAGTAAATTTAGGTTGAGCGAGGGTGCGTTGACTTTTCCATACATCCCCCTCACTTAATAGCATCCCTTCTCCTATTACCATACGAACTTGTTTATAACGGGTATTTTTCTTGTATTTATCATAGTTATCTACAAGAACTTCCTTGATTAGTTTCGGCTCAGATACTAAATAAGAGTAATACGCGCCCATATTGATCCGGGCAATTCCACCATATTCATGCGCAACTTGTTCTAAGAAGAGCATGGGGTTTTTACGCATCTCGGGTAAACAACCCAATTTGCCCTCGCCTTCTGGACCAGGAGGTAAACTAGGGATAGACATTATTTAGCAAGCTTATAGAACAACTTGATTATAAGAAAATTAACTAAATTGTGAAGAATAAGTGATTTGAATTTATTATTGTTGACAACTTTCATTATCACATATGCCATAAATGATTAGAGAATGATCGGAAATTCGAAAGCCATTTTTTTCAGCGATCTCTTTTTGCTTAGCCTCTATGAATTCATCAACAAATTCAACAATTTTCCCACATTTAACACAGATTAAATGATCGTGATGTTTGCCTCGCTCTAATTCAAATACTGCTTGACCTGTTTCAAAATGATGGCGGATAACTAACCCCGCGCCCTCGAATTGTGTGAGAACTCTATATATCGTAGCGAGACCAATTTCCTCACCAGTATCAAGTAAAACTCTATAGATATCTTCTGCACTTAGATGTCTTTTATCAGAACTTTCAAGAATCTCTAATATTTTCATCCTGGGTAATGTAACTTTTAACCCAGCTCGTTTAAGATCTTGATTTTCCACCAAATGCCTTCTCTATTAGTTATTTATCGTAAAAATTCTTCTTCTTAAAATATTCAAGGCTTCTTACAAGACTTTTTGTAGCTTGTTCAAAAGTATCATTTAAGTTGGCAAAACAATATCCACGCAGCCAGGTCTCCAAGTCATCTACCGATTTCTTGTTAACAATACTATAGGTGTTCTCAGCACTAAAATTATGTGAGGTAATATAGCCAGACAACCAAGTCAGATAATACGATCGACCCACATCATCCGCATCTACGAAGCTGCGACACGAATCTTTCCCAATTCCTGAAACTAAATATCGCCCCGCCATATCAACTGCAAAAAGTTTGCTGCTAAAAATAAATAGTAAAACAAACCCAATAATATAGCGTAATGCCAAAGGCATGATTAAGTATTGTTTATGCATAAGTAGAGTGATGTTAGCGATCGAGTAAAAGAAAACTAATAAGAGAGTGTACCCATGAAAAACAAAACCCGCCACGGTGGACGGGTTTATACTTGCCTTTCTTTGCGTATCGACTTTAGCGTTTATACGTTTTATTAATGACCCAACTAGAGGAGAAAGGGCTGCTAAATGTTCTCTTACGCTAGGCTGATGGTTACAGAAGTTAGTTAGCTTATAGTTATTGCTCCTTCTGATTTCTCTGCATATCGCCTCTCAACGTTTCAGAGATTTATGGAACCACCAGGTAATAAAGTACCACAGCTTTACACAAAGAGGTACATTAAAAATGAGGTTAAATTACTTGATGTTTATAGATTTTTAATTAGTAAATATATAAACACATTGAGATTCATGAGGTTATGCTAATGATCTATATTTCGTAGCTATAAATAGTAAATAAATAATTGATATTATTACATATAATAAAATAACTCATTGCCTAAATAACTATGCCCGTCAAGCTGTCCTTATTTTAAGGGACATGAGAGCCCTTAAGCAGTGACTCCCAGGGGATTGCAGGACCAGACGCCCCTACAAGTAGATTTCGATCTGCTGGGATCAGTTTTGTGAAATCTACTAACGCTCTAGCCAATTGATGCAGGCGCTCCAATACACCTTCATTAACTAAGACATTCTCTGAATAATGGTCACTGTTTACATAAACCCCACCTGGTAAGGCATGTGCATGAAAAAAACCAAGTAATGGTTTTATTTCATGCTCAATGGCTAAGTAGTGATGCTGTGTAGATCCTGTTACCACTATAGCTACTGGTTTACCTACTAACGCATTATTAGGAATGATATCAAAAACGTTTTTCAATATACCCGTGTATGAACCACGGTAGATTGGAGTACCTATGATCAGCGCATCCGCACCAATAATCTTATCGATGACTTCCTTAGTCTCACCCTCATAAAGCGCTGGATCCCTACCATCACAAAATTGAACATCGAAATCACGAATGTTGATGGTTTGAGTGGCAACAGATTCGTCGTATTCCTTGGCAAAATCCAACGCCTTTTCAACTGCATTAAGCGTTCTTGAACTCGATTTTCTAGCTGGACTTCCCGAAAGGCCAAGTAAATTCATGCAATAATTTTATGTCTTTATCTGCTACGCAAATATGCTTTTGGATAAAGCCTTATGACTTATTTCCAATGTGGGACGATGTTTTTCAGCTCTATGACATGACCCATTTTATCGCGCTTGGTTTTGAGGTAGTTGCGGCGAAATTCACTATCCGTGGGTGAAATCATTGCAATTCGCTTCACAAGATTAATCTCATATGCCTCCATCCAGTTGCATTTATCAGGATTATTAGTAATCAACTGTAAATTTTGTACGTTTAATGCACGCAATATATGGGCGGCCACAGAAAAATCTCGCTGATCAGCTTCAAAACCTAATTCAATATTTGCATCAACCGTATCATAGCCCTGTTCTTGCAGCGCATAAGCTTTGAGTTTATTCACTAAACCAATGCCACGACCTTCTTCGCGCATATAGAGGATCACTCCACGTTTGCTTTGCTGCACCATTTCCATAGCAATACGGATTTGTTCACCACAATCACAACGCGCAGAACCGAATACATCACCAGTTAAACACTCCGAATGTATACGAACCAGCACATCATCACCTGGTTCCCAAGTTCCATGTATCAAAGCAAGATGTTCTTTGTCTGTGTAAATATCTCTAAATGCGCTAAGCTCAAAATCCCCCCAGCAAGTGGGAAGCTGAACTGTAATTTCATGTTCTACTCGTGACTCATAGCGTAATCGGTGCTTAATGAGATCTTTTATTGTGAGGACTTTTAAATGATGGCGCTCGGCAAATTCGAATAAATCCGGCAACCTCGCCATGTTGCCATCTTCTTTCAAGATTTCACAAAGCACACCGGCAGATCTCAATCCGGCCAATTCCATTAAATCAACAGTAGCTTCTGTATGTCCCTCGCGTCTGAACACGCCACCTTTTGTTGCACGTAGTGGAAAGATATGACCAGGTCGCGCGAAGTCGTTTGCACCGATAGCAGGATCTGCTAAGGCCTTGATTGTCTTATATCGATCGGCAGCAGATATACCCGTGGTTGTTCCATGTTTATAATCGACTGAGACAGTGAATGGGGTTTCATGTATAGCGCTATTTTCATTGGTATCAACCATTAGATCCAAACCGAGCTTTGCAGAACGCCCCTCGGAAATTGCCGCACAGATGAGTCCTCGACCATGAGTAGCCATAAAATTGATCATTTCTGGCGTACACTTTTCGGCCGCACCAATCAAATCACCTTCGTTTTCACGTGATTCGTCATCCACGACGACCACCAGCTTACCCAGCTTTAAATCGCTTAAGGCTTCATTGACTGTATTAAAAGTGAATTTGCTCATTCCTAGCCCACACAATCATTTAAGTAATTCATGAAATAGTAAAATACATATCAGTATTTTGCACGTGCTGAATAACCCTTTGATATATCAGTAAAGATCGCCTGTCCATTACATGGTGCCCGAGGCCGGACACGAGGCGGCAAGGAGAATTATCTCCGAGGCATTTTTAAATCTGAATTAGTATTTGTGCAGGATTGCGCGCACTTGTAAGTACTTGATTTTTTATGGTGTGAATAGCGGTTTGTGATTTGAGGCAATTTGGTGTAACAGTGAGTGCCTCTTAAATTTTATATCAAATCATAAATTCGCCACATTCGTTGTTATCTGTATTGAATTTAATTTAATTAGTTTACAAAATAGTGAGTTAAGCAACAATTATCTAGTAATTTCTAGACATATTCTGTCCCTTGCGATAAGGTGTTTGCGGTCCAAATCCGTAAACAATAATAATAAGGAGGAGCTATGGACAGAGTTCGATCTGAACTATTAAGACACCTATCCCTAATGGCAATCCTTTTAGCAATAGCAGTTCCAATTGCACTTTTCATAACATTTATTGCTTCAGCTTTAAACAAAGTAATAGGCACTATGTGAAGAGCTTTGGTGCCCGAGACCGAACTCGAACCGGCACATAGAATTATTTACGATGGACTATAAGCCTGGTGCCCTGCCCTTGTAATCAAAATCTTATGCAGACTTCTCAGCATCTTAGTATCGTAGTGAACTGCCAACTCTAATGTTGTGTTGTGCATATTTACAGTCATTCACGTCAAAATTGCGCCACAAATGAACTATCAACATGCACTGACTACCCACCCAAGTTGTAACATAATATATAGGTAAAAAAAGAGGTGATTTATGAATATTGAACAAGCGCTGCTGGATCCGACCAGTGTCTTTACCAGCCCTGCTGACGTATGTGAAGAGCAAAACCTTACACGAGATCAGAAAGTACAGATTTTACGTCGCTGGGAATATGATGCACGCGAATTGGAAGTAGCTGATGAAGAAAATATGAGTGGTGGAGGCCCAGATATTTTGGACGAAGTCTTAGCGGCTTTACATCAACTAAATGTTGAAATAGATGTAGACCATTCACCTCCCACGAAACAGGGTGGAGAATAACCGAGGAACTGGAAAATTACTAACGATAAAAGTAATGCTTGAGCTTAGTCTTCAAGTCATATTCTTTGCCCTCTTAAATTACCTAAATAGCTCTTTTAATAAAGACCAATAACACTTACTCACGTCACTTTCCGTGACAATTTAAGATGTATTTTTTTCACAAAGTAAATTAATCATATTGTAATAAACGTTCTTAACAAATGTCTGCTTTCGGCCAAAAGCGGCCGTTCAACGCTATAAATTTTGATGTACGACTGACAGAAATATTCTAAAAAATATATTGAGGAAGGAATTCAAATGACAAGAAGTATAGCCAGCTCAAGTAGCCAATTGCGTTCAGGTAAAAAAACTTGCCAAAAATAATATCCCAAAGATAAGTACAATCCCGCACAGAATTACAAGGACTATCAGCATCAGTGGCCACTCCCCTCCTGCAATATTTTTGTTATCTGCCAAAAATTTTCCACGAATCGCTAGTTTATGGCTTAGCCAAATCAGTACATGGCTTACCAGCCATATAGCTGCAGCGATAGGAACAAACACAAGTCCTGGAGGGTGTCCGCCTTCTAATCTTGCAAGCAGAATACATATATAAGCTCCAATAATTGCCCAAACTATTTGTATCCAGCGAAATTCGTTTTTTAAGTAATCAGTGCTCAAGTTTGACTAAAATTTTATTATTAATTTAAACTATTTGTTTACACTTCGTTTGAGTGGGTAGTTAAAGTTTACCATTGGACCGCCTGCAGAAAAATTTAATACATGTGTTGCATCGATCGGTTGATCCGATAGTCGTTAGCAGACATTAACCTTTAAGAATCTGTAAGTCTCCAACGAACGTCTCCTTCCGGCCATAAGCGGTCATACCGATCTTAAATTATCCGAGAATATCGCTTGTTCGCCTAAATGCGGCATATCTACATTCGATACAATCCTTAAATAAACATCTTTGCTACCACACTTTGTACATTTTAATTTGTGCATATAGTCTGAGATGGATACTTCATAACCATAGGCTTTTCTAATTCCATCTTCATCAAGTGGATTACCAATGTGTAGACAGTGATTACAAATTGGATAGAGACGTTCGAGTAAATCAAGATCATTGAATGTGTTTATTATTCTCATAAGTCTTAATTGGCGAAATTTAATCTTTATAAATTTATGTGCCTTTTAAGATTAGATAACAAATCCAATGTTAGTTTTCTATGACCTAGCTCAAAATCATATTTTTTACCTATGGTAGCTTTTTTAAAAAAGATATTAAGAGAAAACTTCAAGGCTCAAAAATAAATTGCAGCACACCATGAAAACATCAAGGAGATATAGCAAATGCAAAAACAAACTCCGAATGTATTAATTAGCTTACTCGCTGCGATGGTCCTAGTACTCACATCCGTCAGTACTGTATTGGCTGGCGGGCACACAGCTGAAGAAGCTGTCCGTATGCTAAATGCTAAGTGGGACGAGTCATTCAATAAAGGCGATGCGGTAGCGGTGGCAGCGCTCTATGCCGAAGATGGTAGGGTCGTCACGGGCGATGGCAACGTTGCTAATGGGCAAGCTGAAATTCAGGCGC
>JBFGJY010000053.1:0-17116 GCA_041576975.1 Gammaproteobacteria bacterium
AATATTCCAATGACTGATTTACTTGAGCCAAAAGAGAGCGAAATCCGCGCTCAGTTGGTTCAAATTCTGGAAAATGCAGAATTTAAGCGATCTCCAAAAATTGCCCGGTTTTTAGAATATGTCGTAGAGGAAACTCTAGATGGCAAACAGCAATATTTAAAGGGACATACGATTGCAATTGAGGTCTTTGACAAAGACCAGTCTTTTGATCCCCAAATAGACCCTCTTGTTAGAGTGAATGCAGTTCGATTAAGACGCATGCTACATCAATATTATTCAACGGATGGTCTCAATGATGATGTCATGATTGATATCATCAAAGGAAGTTATGTGCCGCAAATCTATTACACAAAAAACAGTGACAAGATCACTGATGACCAACCAATTTTATCAAAAAACTCTTCGTTCCCATGTATTGCAGTGCTAAATTTTAAAAACCTAAGTGGTAATTTTTCTTATGGATATTTTGTAGATGGGATCACTCAGGAAATACTGAGTCAGTTGTGCAAATTTAAAGAACTCATCGTTGTGGCAAGCTCTTCAATTAATTTAAACGAAGATCAATATATAAGTACTAAACGGTTACGCGAGGTTATCGATGTTTGTTATGTGCTGAGCGGTAGTGTACGCATAGAAGATGATAACGTTTGTATCAATGTTGAATTAGATGACACTACTACACATACCATTGTTTGGGTGAACGAATACAAAAAAAAGTTAAGTGTAAGCAATATGATTTCGATACAAGATGAAATTGCTACACATGTAGCAATCTCTATTGCCCAACCTTATGGAATCATAATACGTAAAGAATTAGCAAAGTTACATCGAACATCAACAAATGATTTAACAGCGTATCAACTATTTTTACACTTTTACCAGTGGTGCCTTACATTATCTACAAAAGATCATCTCAAGGCACGAGATGCGCTTGAACGAGCTGTAAAAATTGATCCAACGTTCTCGGATGCTTGGGCTGCTCTTGCCATCATCTATAACACAGAATATCAGTTATCGTGTAACTTGGTTAAAAGAGATCAAGATGTCAGAGATCTTGCCTTTGAAACTGCGCGAAAATCAATAAAATCGGATCCGGAGAATGCTCGAGCACACTATGCATTAATTTTCGCAAATATGGTTAAGTTCGGAACAAGAGCATGTCTAGATGAAGCAGAGAAAGCCTATCAACTCCATCCGCACAATCCATTACTTATTGCTATTTATGGTACCCGTCTGGCACTCTGCGGAGAATGGGAATATGGCTTAGAGTTGGTGGAACATGCAATTGTATTAAATCCATCTCACCCCGATTTTTATCATCTTCCATTTGTAATTAATTATTATCGTCGGGAGATGTACCCAGAGGCCCTGCAAGAGGCAAGAAAAATACATATGCCTGATTTTTTCTGGACGAATTTAATGTTGGCCGCACTTCATACAGATATGGGAGAAGAAAAACACGCGCGTAGTGCCGCAAAAAAACTCATTGAAATTTATCCGAAATTTGAACAACAGGCTCGCTTTGAATTCGAAAAATGGGACATGCAAACCGAGCTCATAGAAAAACTTTTAAATGGATTGAGAAAAGCAGGATTACAAATAACTTAGTGTTCTAATACGAGCTCATCCTATAAAATTTCATGGTTCTAAATACGCAAGTTTATTTAGAACAAGATTAAGTTAATTAATACGATTAGGCTACATCCGATAACTTATTTAAGTGTTGAATATCCGCTTTGGGGCGAAAGCGGACGTTTAAAATCCTCACTCGAAAACTAAAAATTCTTAAACTTTGAGTTATTTGCTTAAAAATTTGCACCTCTTCTCCGCGCATTACATCACGTTGAGAAGCGCAAGGGCTTTTTGGTAAAAGGCGAAGTGGTGTTTGGTAGAAATTTGCTCCTCGGCAACTGCTTCTCGGCTTTGGCATCCTGCGCTACTCTAATAAATTACATCCGTGTAACGATGCAATTTCTGCAATTCCGCCATCCATGGCGGGCACGCGCAGCGAGTTCGTGAGCCGCCGAAAAGGCCGAACTAGCTAGCATATTAATAATATAAATGATAACGCAGCGTTAGGCACAATTCTTGGATGTATGAGGCTTAAACTATGCCGGAACAGTGGTGTTGGGTACTTTTGCCGAAACAAAAATACCTTGCTCTCAAGAACGGGGTTTTTTAAAATAATTTTTAGTTAATGAGAGAGTGAAAATGCTGTGGATGAAAATTAAAATTTATGCAGTACTCGTTCGCATTGCTTTAAGTTGCGCAAAAATATAATTACGCAAGTCATCTGCGATCATATAAAAACAAGGCAAAACTACTAATATAAGCACTGTTGAAAAGATCAAACCAAAACCAAGACTTATCGCCATGGGTGATAAAAACGCAGTTTGTCCGCTAGCAAAAAAGATCAAGGGCGAAATGCCCAAAAAGGTGGTAATCGTTGTAAGCAGTATAGGACGTATGCGTACTCGCCCTGCATCTACTAATGCATCAAAGCAACTTGCACCTTTAGCGCGTCGTTTTTTAGCAAAGTCAATTAAGATTAATGAATCATTTACTACGATTCCAGTAAGCGCAAGAAAACCAATCATAGATAGAAACTGCAAATTATAGCCAAAGATCATGTGTCCAATAATTACTCCTACAATTGCAAATGGTATAGCAAACATAATCACGAATGGATCTAGGAGAGATTTAAATAATGCAGCAAGAATAAAAAAGATAATAGCTAATGCAATGATAAACATATTGCCAATATCGTTAAAAGAATCTTGAGACTCTTTTTTCTCACCTAAGTGTAATAAAGAATAACCTGGATGTTTGTCACTTAAGTTTTTAAATTTCTGATTTATGAGTGCATTGACTTCCAATGGTGTAATGATATCTTTATCTACTTCAGCAGTAATTAAAGATAGACGCTGTAAATTTCGCCGTTGCACAGGCCCCAGGCCACGACCTAATTCAATATTAGCGACCTCGCCCAAATAAACCGTACCTCCACTGTCAAGTACTATCGGTAGGCGATTTAATCCTGCTCCATCTTTCCGTATAGAATCAGGATAGATGACACGAACAGGATAACGCTCTGACTTCCAATTGACTTGCATGACTTCCAAACCCAAATAACCTGTTCGTACTGCATCTGCAATTTGTGCCTGGGTTAAACCTAGTTCACGTCCGCGTGCATTAATGGTGTATTGATATTCTAGTTTGCCTGGCTCTAAGTCTTGGCGTACATCTTTAACGCCTGGAATGCGCCGCAGAAAAGTAACGACTTCTCCCGAAATTGAAATTAATTTTTCGGTGTCTTTTCCCTCAATTCCCACTTCAATGTCCGAACCCGCAGGACCACCTTGTGGGCGTAAGATCGAAAAACGCTGTATTCCTGGCACGGCCGCAACACTGGCACGTATTTCATCTATGATCACTTCAGTAGTACGCTCACGTTTTCCATGTGGCTCAAAACGTAAATTAACAATAGGACTAATGAATCTTTCAATAAAACCATCGGGTTTTGGTTTATTTAGATCCACGACATACTGAATGTAGTTGCTCCCAAGTTTTAACCTATTAAAGTCAATTAAAGTCACACCAACATTGGTAAGCAGCGTATCGAGCTCATTCTCTCTAAAAATATCATCCATGCGTTGTTCAATTTCAATCGCAAGCCCAGTGGTGTCTTCTATGCTATAGGTATTGGGGGCCTCAACATTTACAAGAAACTGGCCAATTTCTACATCACCGAATTGGTTATAGGGCAATCTTGTGTAGGCAAATGCAAGCACTACACTTAATGCTCCAACAGTAGCAGCAGAAATGAAATATCGATTTCGAAGCGCAAATCGAATCGTAATGACATACTTATCTAGTAAATAACGCCAATTTATCCAGTTACGCCTTTTACGAATCGCGACCTGCATTATTTCGGCTGAGTGCGAAGGGAGTACAATAAACGCTTCAAGCAGTGATCCAAATAATGATGCCGTAACAACTACTGGGATCACTTGTATAAACAAACCTAACGTCCCCGTGACTCCAAACATAGGTAGAAATGCAGCAATAGTTGTGGAAGTGGAGGCCATCACTGGCCAAAATACCTCTCTAGCACCGCGTTTAGCTGCAGGTACTGCCGACATGCCATCCTCCATGTGTCGATACACATTTTCAGTCACAATAATTGCATCATCGACAATCATGCCTAAGGCAATTAAAAATGCGAACATCGATACCATGTTAATGGTATAACCAAGATAGTGAATAATAATCACGGCCACCAAAAAAGAAACTGGTATACCTAATGCTGTAATTACTGCAATGCGAAAATTCAGAAACAAATAAAGTGATAGTAATACCAGAAACAATCCCACTGCTCCCGAAGATTTTAGTGTTTCCAGGCGTGTTTTTACATATTTTGATAAATCAGCAAATAAGCCTAGTTTGATTCCGGCAGGTAATTCTTTTTCTAATTTTGCAACCAGTTCACGAACAGTTTTAGAAACTTCGATGGTTGAGGCTTTAGCTGTTTTAGTGATAGTGAGGTTTACAGAAGGCTTACTATTAAAACGACCCAGCGTTTTAGTTTCTTCTAAACGCAACAAAACCTTGGCTACTTCACCTAGCTCAAGTTGCCCACCATTGGGATTGCTACGCAAAACTATTTTTTCTGTTGCTTCAATGTTAGGTGCTGCACCTTTGCCGCGTAGCAAAATATCACCTTCAGAGGCCTTAAGTGATCCTCCAGGCAAATCTCTAAGATTATTGCGCAATGCAGATATAACCGTGGCTAAAGAAACATTGCGCGCAGACATTACATAAGGATCAACCTCTACCCATAACTCCCATTCACGTTCACCTGCAATGCTGACGCTAGCGACTCCATCAATTTGTTGCAGACGATTTTTGATATCTTTAGCAGTTTTGATCAAGGTTCCAATGGAAACGTCGCCATAAACACTTAAACTAATTACCGGAAAGCGTGTTTTCAGACGAGTTATGTCTGGCCTTTCGGATTCTTCAGGCAGGTCTGTAATGGCATCGACAGTTGAACGGAGATCTCTAACAAATTCGTCAACATCTGTATCTGGTTTCAACTTAATAACAATTTTTGATAAGCCTTCGTTACTTTCAGATGTAATCACATCAATATCGGCAAGGGCATCAAGCTCATCTTCTATAGGTATAGTGATTTGCGATTCAACTTCTTCAGGAGGCGCACCTTCAAATTCCGTATTAATACGCACTTTATCGATCTCAACGACTGGAAACATTTCTTGCGGCATACTGCGCCAAGACATAATACCCGTCACAATGACAAGCACTAAAAAGAGATTGACGACTAAAGGATTTTTAATTGAAAAATCAATAATACCCATATCTAAAAATTTGCCTTTTGTTCCAATACTTTGTTGTGGTACGTTCCGCGCTGCTCATTTACTTATTTGCAAACTGCGTTTCACCAATACACCGCGCCGCGTGTTATGTATAGGAAGTACTGTTATGCCGGAATCGCATCGTTACATGGATGTAACTTATTAGAGCAATGCACGACCACATGGATCTAGAAGGTAGAGCGACGCAGGATGCCAAAGCCGAGAAGCAGTTGCCGATGAGCAGAAACCGACGGATCCAAAATTCATTTTTTTAAAAAGCTTATAGGTCTGCTAAAACTTGCTGTCCATCTGCAAGCCCCGAGACATCACGTGCTACAATGAGCTCACCAGATTTGATACCTGAGGAAATTATATATTCACTACCCACACGCTGACTAATTACTACAGGTATTCTTTTTAATAGCCCATCTTCAAATATATATACATAGCTTTCACCTGCATTAGTTGCAACGGAAGAAACGGGTACAGTGATCACATCGTGCTGCTGCATAAGTTGTAAATTCGCGCTCGCCAACATGCCTGACTGAATGTTTTCACCCGGTAAACGAATCCTTAGTGCATGTGTATTGGTTGATGCATTCGGGTCAGGTTGAAGCGCAATTAATTTACCATTGATTGATTGAGACCCAACCCGAACAGTAATATCCTGGCCAAGCGTAAGAGCAGCTGCTACTTTTCCCCGTACATCAAGCTGTAAATCTAATGAACTAGTATCTACGATTGTTGCAACAATTTCAGTGGCAGTAACAAAATCTCCCACTTGTACATTGACTTGATTAACATATCCTGCAAAAGGCGCAGTTAAAGTAGCACGTTTTAAATTTCGTTCTGCTATATCGCGTGCAGATTTTTTTAATGCTAACCTGGCTTTTGCAGTGGTAACTTTATATTGTAAATCCGATACCTGAGAATCGATTGATAACATTTGCTGACGCGCAGCATCCAATTGAGATGCAGAAATCAAAGAATCATCCTTAAGCTTTTCGAATCGTCGTACTTCCGCTTGTTGTAAAGCTAGATTATCCTTAGCTAATTTGAGCATGCGTTGATCACGCTGAATACCTGCCTGTTCGATATGAAATTGAGATTCAGCTTGAGTGAATTGATCACGTAAATCCTCATCATCCAGCACTAAAAATGCTTGCCCTGCATCAACGTATATACCAGGCTCTACCAAACGTTGTTTTACTCGACCTTGAACCTCAAATTTTAGCTGTGCGGTCTTCATGGGCTGTAAACGCCCAGTTAATAATTCCTTTGGAATCAGGTCTTGCAGCTTAACCTCAACCAGTACTACCTTTAAAGGAGGCAGCGCTTCCAGCTTTGCCTCGGGTCCTTTTTGTGTCCAAAATAGCGCCCCTACGAGCACCACAGCGGTAAATATGGCGATCAAGCTGCCCGCCAGCTGCCGCGAGCCAAATTCATCTCTGCTGTGATTGGTAGTTTCTTTCAATGGATTTCCTTAAAACTGTTACACTGTAAACGCCTAATATATATCAAGAAAATAATAAAATCGTTGGATAAACAGGCCATATACTCTACTAATAATCCGTGTTGAAAAAACCCTTAAGTAAGCTATCTGTGCCCATTTTAGGGCTTATATGTCTCTCTACGCAGGCCGCCGATGAGCCCTATGGCCTGTGTAAAGACGGCCCGGTTCCAAAAGCTAGCCAACAATCTACTGCATTAGACCCCAATACCCCGGCACAGTTTACCGCAGATCGTGCTAAGCGCGACGAGAGCGGAATTGCTACCTTGGAGGGTACTGTGCATATGACTCGTGGGACACAGACTGCCGATGCGGATTCGCTACTCTACGATGAAAACAATAAAAAAGCTTATGCCAGCGGCAATGTACGTGCCGAAGACGGCCAATTAGTTATAGAGAGTCAAGAAGCTGAATTACATCTTGATACAGACTATGCCAAGTCAACCGACGCTACTTATCAATACAAACCTTTACATGCACGTGGCAGTGCCGACAGTGTAGAACGTACTTCTGCAGATTTTGTACGCTTAGAAAACACCACCTACACCACCTGTGAAGAAGGAGATCGTTCCTGGGAATTATCTGCAGATGAAATCGAACTGGATAAAGCTTCGGGTGATGGAATTGGTAAAGATGTGTTAGTAAAGTTTAAGGGCGTGCCTATATTTTACACACCATGGATACGGTTCCCCATAGATGATCGGCGCAAAACTGGATTTTTAACTCCTATAGTTGGCAATTCTAGCGACTCTGGCTTTCAACTTGTGACACCATGGTATTGGAATATTGCACCAAATCGAGACGCGATAATTGCACCGCGAGAGCTTACTGATCGTGGGTTACAGTTACAAACAAGCTTTCGTTACTTAAACAAAAAAAGCTTTGGGCAGCTTAGAGCTGAATATTTAGATGATCATGAATTTGATGATGATCGTTATTTAATCTCTATAGATGACACACACTACTTCACACCTAAAATAGAACTCGACATATTTTACAACAAAGTTTCGGATGATAATTATTTTGAAGATCTTGGTAATGACATAGGCCTTGCAAGCACACAAAATTTAGAACGACGCGGTGACCTACATTACCGGGGTGAACACTGGCAATTTTTAACTAGAGCACAAAGCTTTCAAGAAGTTGATCCTAGCGTGCCAAATACTGACAAACCTTATGAACGCCTACCGCAAATTAAATTAGATGGGGATTACTTTAATCTTCCTGGTGGATTTAATTTCATCAGTGTCAGTGAATGGGTAAATTTTGAGAATGACAATAAAACCACTGTCGATGGTGACCGTCTGAATCTTGGAATTGAACTAGAACTTCCTTTTGAAAGTAGCGGCTATTTTATTCGACCAGGCGCCCGCTTCACACATACGCAATATGATTTAAATCGCACTGATGGTTTGGATGATAACCCTACGCGTAGTTTACCTAGCGCTAATATAGATGCGGGTTTAATTTTTGAAAGAGCCTTTAATAAAACTGGATATACCCAAACTTTAGAACCGCGACTGTATTATTTATACACTCCGTTTCGCAATCAAAGTGATATCCCCAGTTTTGATACCGCAGAATATGATTTTCGGTTTGAGCAATTGTGGCGTGATAATCGCTTCAGTGGTACTGATCGAATAGGAGACGCAAATCAGTTAAGCGTAGGCCTTACTACACGTGTGCTAGATTTGGAAAGCGGTGAAGAGAAACTGCGTGCTAGTCTCGGGCGCATATATTACTTCAGCGATCGTAAGGTGGTACTTCCAGACCAGCTAATTGAGACCGAAGACTCCTCTGAAGTGGCGGCAGAACTTAAAATTGGGCTTAGTGATCGCTGGGAGGCCATTGGCTCTGCATTATGGGATACGCATGACGATCAGACTCTCAGGAATTCATTGACATTCCAGTATCGCAGCGAAAATGATTTTATTCTGAATATGTCATATCAATATCGGAATAAGGTCGTCCAACCAGTTGACCCAGCGACAAACCAGCGAAGCAACTTAGAACAATCTGATGTATCCATGGTATTGCCAATTAATGATAATTGGCGAACCATTGCGCGCTGGAACTACGACCTTGAAGAAAAACGCAACTTAGATCTGCTGGGGGGTGTCGAATATGATACTTGTTGTTGGAAAATCCGTTTAGCGGCGCGCCGCTATAATCGCAACACAGACGAAGACTATAATAACAGCATAGAGCTACAGCTAGTATTGAAGGGCCTAGGTCAGATTGGTTCGCAGCTTGGTAAATTACTTGAACGCGGAATACGTGGCTATGATGATCGAGATGACGAATATTTATATTAGCAAATTACTAATGCATAAAAGATCTTATTTAAAGTTTATGGCCTGTGTACTAGCAGCCGTGATGCTTTCTGCCAGCGCAAGTGCAAAGGTGCTCGACCGAATCGTGGCTGTTGTAGAAGATGATGTCATTATGGAAAGTGAATTACGCCAACGAGTACAATTTTTAATGCAGCAGTTTGAAAATAATCGCGATGCGTTACCGTCTCAAGATGTACTCATCGAACAAGTTTTACAGCGTTTAATTGTAGAGCGCTTACAACTTCAACTGGCACAACGCCGAGGCATTCAAATAGATGACTTAAGTCTTGATCAAGCTATGCGTAATTTAGCCAAGCGCAATAATCTCACGCTTGAAGAGTTTCGAGATGCCATAGTAAAACAAGGGCTTGATTATATTGCCTTCAGGGATCAAGTACGCAATGAAATGGTATTAGCGCAACTGCGTCGACGCACCATAGACCAAAGCATACAAGTAACGGAAAGCGAAATTGAAGAACTCGTTATAAAATCTGACGAGGATTTATTAAAAAAAGAATATGAATACAATATAGCGCATATACTAATTGCTGTACCTGAAAATCCAAAGCCAGAACAAATTGAAAAATCTAAACAACGCACTGCTTTGGTGTATGATCGAGCGGTCTCCGGGAGAAATTTCGCACAACTTGCGATTGCAGCATCAGATGCACAAGACGCTCTTCAAGGTGGTGATCTAGGTTGGCGTAACAAAGCTCAACTACCACAGATTTTTTTACCACAAATAGATCAAATGCAACCTGGAGATGTAAGTAAAGTAGCCCAAAGCCCAGCTGGATTTCATATTTTTAAGCTAATGGATAGGCGTGAGATTAGAGATACTATGATTAGCCAAGTGCTATGCCGTCATATTCTCGTACGTACTAATGCGCTGTTGGATGATGCCGCTGCAGAGATAAAACTAAAAGAACTCAAATCTAGGATTGAACGTGGCGAGGAATTTGGCGAGCTTGCGCGTGAATATTCTGATGATACAGGCAGCGCCGTCAATGGCGGAGAGTTAAATTGGTCTGTATCTAGCATTTATGTTCCTAAATTTCAGGAAGTTGTTGATAATCTAGAAGTAAATCAAATTAGCGAACCTTTTAAAAGTCGCTATGGTTGGCATATCGTGCAACTACTCGACACTCGAAAACATGATAACACTCTTGAAGCCATGCGCGCAGAAGCACGAGAACAAATTAGGCAGCGAAAAATTGAAGAAGAAACCGAGCTGTGGCTAAGACAGCTTCGTGATGAAAGCTACATAGAAAACCGATTGCACACCTCCAATTAAAAGTTTTTTGCTTTCCGATCTCCCTGCGGACATATATTAAGTATCTCTGGGACATTGAAAGTGTAAGTTTCTTAAATGCAAGCACCAATTCTAATTGCCATTACACCAGGTGAGCCAGCGGGAATTGGTCCTGAATTAACTCTAAAGCTTGCTCAGCAAACCTTACCTTTTGAAATTGTGGCAATTGCAAATTTGCAATTATTAGAAAAGCTCATACGAGGATTAAAGTTTGATATTCAACTTAATAACTTTAATCCAAACTCAATTGGGTCAGCGCATTCCCCAGGCCAACTTAGTGTGGTAGACATTGCTATACCTAACCCAGTTGTTTCAGGAAAACTAGACGTTAAAAATTCTAGCTATGTAATTAAAACATTAGACACAGCGATTAATTTAGTAAAAAATAATATCTGCCAGGCGCTTACTACTGGACCAGTGCAAAAAAGCATAATCAACGAGGCAGGAATTACTTTTTCTGGCCATACCGAATTTATAGCTAAAAAAACCGGCGGATTTCCTGTAATGTTGTTAACAGATGAAGTTACTAGAAAAAATTCCGAGAACAAACTACGAGTTGCCTTAGTAACTACGCACTTAGCAATTGCTGAAGTCGCTGCAAATATCACACCAGAACGAATTGAACATGTGATATGTGTTTTGCATCAGGATTTAATCCAACGTTTTGGTATCCTTAAGCCATGTATTAGTGTTTGCGGTCTGAATCCACATGCAGGTGAAGGCGGTCATCTAGGTTCTGAAGAAATAGAGTTTATTAGCCCACTTCTTGAAAAACTGCGCAATCGTGGTATGAATTTAGAAGGGCCCATACCTGCAGATACTGCGTTTACAGAAAAACAACTTGTTGGAAAAGATGTAGTAGTTGCGATGTACCATGACCAGGGCTTGCCAGTAATTAAACACAGTGGTTTTGGAAACATTGTTAATGTGACTCTTGGCTTACCTATAATTCGTACCTCGGTAGATCACGGTACGGCCTTAGATATTGCAGGACAAGGCATCGCCGATGTCAGCAGCTTACAAACTGCAGTGCGCATGGCAGCCAAACTCGTAAACAATAGTATTTAATTTGATTTAGTAAAAACAATAAACGATCAGGGATAAAATATGGCTAAACTCACTCCTGCTGCGCTACAAGCTTGGGAACAGCGTGATGAACGTATGGTATTGACAACTTGTAATCCAGATAACATTCCAAATTCAATCTGGGTGATCTGTGCAAAACTTATTAATGATGAACAATTTGTGATTGCAAATAATGCTTTTCACAAAACATTGAACAATATTAGTCTTGGTAGCAAAGGTTCGCTGCTCTACATAGCTCCAGAGCGTGAAGCCTATCAAGTAAAAGGTTCGCTTGAATATTATACAAGTGGAGAAATATATCAAGACATGAAAAAATGGCTAGACTCGAAATATCCCGGAAAAGGTGCGCTAGTTCTGAACATCGAAGAAGTGTATTACGGCGCTGAGCAAGTCGCCTAAACGAAAACACATACAAATGAAACATAAACAAACTTTGTTTTTACTGATTGCACTATTGGCATGTTGTGCTATGAAATTAGATGCTGCCGGCTTAGAAAACCGCACTATCACCATAAGAAGTAATGATAGATTTGACTTGGTCAATGGCAGCAGCATTCAATTTAAATTTCAGCCACTTACAAGTGAAGCACGTGCTTTAGAAATTACAGAAAATGCATCTTCTCTAGGCGTTGCTTATCTTGGACAATTGCAACTCAAGCAAAATATAACTGCACTATCTGCATTGCGATCTATTGCTGACCAAATAGGTGACAGCCTAGATTTGAGTTTTGGTGTAATTGCTGATTCAAACACCTCAGAAGCGCTAAAGGATAATGAACTGCTATTACTCTATCATCCTAATGTCACTATTACGCTTGCTTTGGTAAAATCTGACGAACAAAGCTACTATGAAATAATTTGCACATATGTATTGAAAGATTTAGAAACGAAAAATTCTAGTTCCAACTAAGCAAACGCTGAAGAGGCACAAACTAATACTGTGTCTAACAATCATGCAAAACACTTAATTTCTGCCTATTTGCGCTGGCAAGCTCCTGATTTGCTTACTCTACAAAACCTTGAGGATGATCTTCGTGAAGAATACGAACATCATCTCAGTAATAATACATCTGTAGTGCATGACTTGTATAAACTTTATCCAAAAGTTATTAATCAAAAGTTCATCAATCGTGCATTAGTGGAAGCTGAACTTCGAATCAGTACAAAAGGTTCCATAGGTGATAAAAAAATTTCGTAAGCGTTTCGGACAGCATTTACTAACGGACAAAAACACGATCTCTGATATTGTGCAAGTAATAAATCCTTCTCCACAACAAAATTTTTGCGAAATAGGACCAGGTCTTGGTGCAATTACGATACCTATGCTAATGCATGTGGGCACAATGCGAGCGGTAGAGATAGATCGAGACCTCTCTATAGAATTACTGAAAAGATGCAAAGCTGTAGGCGATTTGATCTTATATCAAGCCGATGTTTTAAAATTTAATTTTAATGAAATTGGCAGTCCGGATAGGCCTATTCGTTTAATTGGTAATCTGCCCTACAATATTTCTACACCACTACTATTTCATCTTCTACAGTTCTCAAACATCATTGAAGATATGCATTTTATGTTACAAAAAGAAGTGGTTGAACGTATTACCGCTGCTCCTGGAAAATCGGAATATAGCAGACTTAGTGTCATGGTACAGAGTTATTATAAAGTCGAAAGCCTATTCGATATTGCGCCCAGTATGTTTTCTCCACCTCCAAAAGTAATATCTTCTTTTATGCGATTAGCACCATGCGATGTAGCCCAGGGAAATCTTTTAGATCGTTCGTTGTTTAATAAAATCGTTAAAGTCGCATTCCATCAAAGACGTAAAACAATTAAAAACAACCTTTCCTCAATTGCTTCTGAGAACCAGTTACAACAAGCCTCAATTGACCCAAGTTTAAGACCTCAAGAAATCTCTATACGGCAATACATAACTCTGACAAACCAACTATCTAATTAGGCGTTTTTTTCAACAACTCATTGAATTTTTTACAACTTCGATTGCCTAAGATTTAATTGCTTAAGGTTCAAATGGTTAATTTTCGAGCTCTAATTTAATGTTAGATACATCTGAGTTTTTTGTTATATAAAAGGTATAATATGCACTATGGATGAGTCACAAGCCCACAATATCGACGTAAGCGTAGATAGCGCTTTTATTGAAGGTCAATCTGACGAAGAGCAAAGCCGCTTTGTATTTGCCTATACCGTAACAATACATAATGCTGGACTTGTACCGGCAAAGTTAGTTACACGACATTGGATTATTACCGATTCCAACGGCAAAACCCAAGAGGTAAAAGGTGAAGGAGTTGTAGGTGAGCAACCGTATCTACGCCCAGGTGAAGCTTTTCAATATACGAGCGGCACAATGCTAGAAACCCCTGTGGGTACTATGCAAGGTAGCTATCAAATGGTTGCAGATGATGGCACGAAGTTTGACGCCGAAATTAATCCATTTACACTAGCTGCTCCACGCGTTTTACACTAAAACTTCTCTGTTATAACTCTCCTTGAATTCGCACAGCAGTTTTTTAACTGTTAACGTAAAATAGTGTATTTTGTTTACCTTAGTTTTGCTTTTGCAAAACTGCAAGATATTTGAGTAAATCATTGCCGCAAAAAACCACAGCAAATAATTACAATTTTAGACGAATAGTAAACATGGCCATTTATGCAATTGGAGATGTACAAGGCTGTTTCGATGAATTGATGGCACTTGTTGAAAAAATATCGTTTAACCCTAAATCAGACCATTTATGGTTTGTTGGAGACCTTGTAAATCGTGGGCCTAATTCTCTAGATACGTTACGTTGGGTGAAATCACTTGGTGATCGAGCGATTACTGTACTTGGAAATCATGATCTGCACCTACTTGCAGCTTTTGCAGGTGTTAAACAGATCAATTCATCAAGCAGCCTCTATCCAGTGCTACAAGCCAATGATGTAGAAGAATTAATTGATTGGTTAAGAAATCGACCACTCATGCATTTCGACCAAAAACAAAATTTTGCAATGGTTCATGGCGGCATAATTCCTCAATGGAGTATTAAAAAAGCATTATCTCGAGCTAAGGAAGTAGAGACTGGTTTACGTTCAAAAAAATATAAAGAATTTCTAAAAAACATGTATGGGGATAAACCAGATCAATGGGATAAATCACTTAATGGCTGGGACCGATTACGAGTGATTACCAATATATTCACACGCATGCGTTATTGCAACAATGAAGGCGTCATGAATTTCAGTGACAAAGGACCACCAGGCACACAAGAAGCTGGTCTACAGCCGTGGTTTGAAATTAAGACACGCAAAAGCCAAAACACAACAATTGTATTTGGACATTGGTCAACCTTAGGACACTACAAAGGAAATAATGTGATTGCTCTTGATACTGGATGTTTATGGGGAGGATATTTAACTGCAGTAAGAATAGATAATACTAAAAACAAGAAATATCACATTGAGTGTGAAGCAAAACGTGCAATTCGCGATAGTTCTTAATTTGACTGGAATGACCAGTTTTTGACCCAAAGCAGACGTTCACATTAGGGTGAAAAGCTAGAGTTAATTCATAAGTTATGTGATAAGTGTTTGATATAGCCATACATACTGATATATGTAGCTAACCATAGAAAGTGCATAGAGGAATACAATATGAAATATCTAATAGCTTTATTACTCACTACTTCGATAGTTTTCGCTTCTGATGATATTTATTGTTACAAAAATTCAGAAACTTGCCCAGCAGGCTCCATAATAATTGCATATGAGTTCAAAACAGTCGGATTGCACTGTGATTTTGATAAACAAATGGTCACTATGCCCAATGAATCATTTTCTCGTGGTGCAAGCTTTGGTGGTGGTGTGATGTGTGTGAAAAGGCATAAGCCAAGAGAAAGGAAATATTTTAAAAAATAAACCATGAAGGCTAAGCAAAACTTTAAAGTCTACGTAACAATTTACTAAATTCCGATCTACATTCAAATAAGTTCTAATAGTTGTATGTCCGCTTTTGGCTAAAAGCGGACATTTATATTTAAACATGGCCCTTAATTCGAAAATATTGAATAAATTCCATATCAAACTTGTTTTTCTCATCTTTAGCTCGAAACTCCCTCTCCACTTCTTTCCAATTTCTCTCATCCCACTCTGGAAAATAGGTCTCGCCTTCTAAATGAGCATGCACAAGCGTGACATACATTTGTTTTGCGAGTGGAAGTGTGTATTTGTATATATCTGCTCCACCTATCACAAAAACTTTTGTAACTTCCGCTACTAAATCCTTTACTTCATTCCAATTAGAGACAACATTGCAACCTGTCGCACGGTAATTATTATTACGAGTTAGCACAATATGTTGGCGTCCGGGCAAAATTCTTGGAAGCGATTCAAAAGTTTTTCGCCCCATCACAATCGGATGCCCCATAGTTATTTTTTTAAAGCGTTGTAAATCTGCAGGTAAATGCCAGGGTATTTGGTTGTTTTTACCAATTAAACCCTGCGGAGTCATCGCTACGATGATTGCAATCTCCATGCGTAAATTGCCTACACAGCTACGGGAGCTGAGATATGCTCATGGCACTTATAATTTTGTAACTCGAAATCCTCATATACAAAATTAAATATAGATTTAACTTCTGGATTGATATGCATGTTAGGCAAAGCATAAGGAGTTCGACTAAGTTGTTGCCGTGCTTGTTCAACATGATTGTTATACAAATGCACATCACCAAAAGTATGCACAAACTCCCCTACTTCATAACCTGTTACATGCGCCATCATTTGCAGTAACAACGCATACGACGCGATATTAAAGGGCACGCCCAAAAACACATCTGCACTGCGTTGATAAAGCTGACATGAGAGGCGATTTTGTGCGACGTAAAATTGAAAAAAGGCATGACAAGGAGGTAAAGCCATATTATCTAACTCGCCAACATTCCAAGCGCTGACAATATGTCTTCGCGATAATGGATTTTGCTGTAACTGTTCAACCAGTTGAGTAATTTGATCGATTGTTCCGCCATCCGCAGATTTCCAAGTTCGCCACTGTGATCCATAGACTGGACCTAAATCTCCTTTCTCATCTGCCCATTCATCCCATATCGATACTCCATGTTTGTGCAAATACGAAACATTAGTATCACCACGCAAAAACCATAACAATTCGTAAATAATGGATTTCAAATGCAATTTTTTTGTAGTCAGCAAAGGAAAACCATTTGCTAAATCAAATCGCATTTGATAACCAAATACAGAAAGCGTACCTGTACCTGTGCGATCATCTTTTTCTACACCATGAGTCATCACATGATGTAATAATTCTAAATATTGCTGCATAACTTAACCCGCATATTGCGTAAGAGTGCGGAATTTTTGGTGAGAGATCGCTTTGCTTGGCGCCGCTCTGGACTGAAAGCCATAGCTATAGCTATGGCTTTCAGTCCAGAGCGGCGCCAAGCAAAGCGATCTCTCACCAAAAATTCCGCACTCTTACGC
>JBFGJY010000054.1:0-17091 GCA_041576975.1 Gammaproteobacteria bacterium
GAATCTCACATACAATTTTGATAGCAAATGATTTATACCTAAGCAGTGATACATTTTAAGCATGTTTTTAACTAAGCTATGAACACTAGCTTTGGTCAAGACGAATAACAGTAGTGACTGTTGTAAGCTGTATAAAAATGAATGTTGATCTCGTGTGATTTCACGACCCGCATCTAGAATTTTTTCGTATTTCACATTCGCAGGGCAAACTGCCTGACAGGTCATGCAACCCAAACATTGGTCAAGGTGCTTTACTAATATTGGGCTTGGATTTAATTTACCTTCATGTAAAGCACGCACCAGTGCGATGCGCCCACGTGGAGACTCGGCCTCGTTTTTTGCGATAATATAGGTTGGACAATGCGGCAAACATAGTCCACACATTACACATTGATCTGCCGCATCAATGATTTCTTGATTTTTAGGGCTTGTAGTCAGCATCTCTTCTTAGGTATCTGTATACAATGGCGATGGCTCACATGAAGTGAGCTGGAGTCAAAGCCTTGGTACAATTTTTTCATCGCATCAATTGCTAGTTTGCCCTAGGGAGTTTGATATGTCCTTTTACAAACGCCACCTTTTTATGTGCGTGAATCAACGCGAAGATAAAAATTGTTGCCAAAATCATGGTGCATCACAACTTCGCACCTATGCCAAGGATAAAACCAAGGAATTGGGTATCGCTGGACAAGGCGGGGTGCGCGTCAATCAGGCCGGCTGTATGGATCGCTGTGATGAAGGGCCGGTTGCCGTAGTCTACCCTGACGGCGTGTGGTACACCTATAAAGACGAGAATGATTTGGATGAGATTATTACGAAACACTTAATGAATGGTGAAATTGTTGAGCGCTTGAAGATTTAAAAAGTTGCAAAATATCTACTTAGAGACATCTACCGGCAGATTCGCAACATTTAGCCGAAAATACACAAGTAAATTAGTTGACAATAATACAAATATATTAGAAGATACAAATATTCTGATGGTTTAATAGCTTTCAGAACTCCTCCATCTACTTCTGGTAGATCATTTATTAAGCGCGGGTTGCAAGATTTCGCGCTTTTTTTTGCTTAGATAAAACGATTACCTTGTAAGCATAAGATTTGTTCGATAGTATTTCGCGCCTCTCCAAACGACCAAAAGATATTCACTAAAGCATGCCCACAGCAAGTGCCAAACCTGCAGAAGTACAGCGAGACTGGTATCTCGTCGACGCCACCGATAAAATCTTAGGTCGGTTGGCAAGTGAAGTCGCCAAGCGACTAAAAGGTAAGCACAAACCTATCTATACTCCACATGTGGACACTGGTGATTGTATTGTTGTAATCAATGCTGAAAAGGTACGGGTTACAGGTAATAAACTTGATGACAAAATGTATCACCGCTATACAGGCTATGTTGGTAATCTCAAGTCCAATAATCTGCGAGTAATGTTGACCAAGCATCCCGAACGTGTCATAGAAAACGCAGTCAAAGGGATGTTGCCTAAAAATCCATTAGGGCGTGCAATGTTTCGTAAATTGAAGGTCTACAAGGGCCCTGAGCATAAACATGCGGCACAACAGCCACAAGTGTTGGAACTTTAACAATATGGCAAAAGATCAATTTTATGGTACGGGTCGCAGAAAGAGCTCTACAGCACGAGTCTATCTGCGTCAAGGTTCAGGCAATATTACGATTAATATGCGCACCCTAGATCGTTATTTTGGGCGTGAAACTTCGCGCATGATAATTCGCCAACCTCTTGAGGTATCCGATTTATCGAATAATTTTGATATTGATATCAAAGTCAAAGGAGGGGGTTCAAATGGCCAAGCGGGCGCTATTCAACTTGGTATTGCGCGTGCATTGTTGCAATACGATGAGGAGTTGCGATCGCCATTGCGTCAAAATGGATTCCTTACACGTGATGCACGTGAAGTAGAGCGTAAAAAAGTCGGTCTACGCAAAGCGCGAAAGAAAGAGCAATATTCTAAGCGTTAATCCATTTCTTCTTTGTGGTAGTTACTTACTCAAGAGCTATTTCCATATTGAATACATTTGTGTGTACAAATCTTATGCTATCGTAATGCTATTAAACTTTAAATTTTTTATTTGGGATCGTTTCAATCCCTTTCATGTTTATTGAAATATGTCAGTCCAATTCACAGAATTAGAAAAATCTGTATTAGAACAATTTATTTCTGGCAATGATATAGATTCTAAACGTCTACGCTTACAGCTGGCAGTGTTGAGAATAGAGTCACGTGAATACACAGATGTAGGGTTTAAGACTTTTTTTTCTTTACCTTCTTATGTACCGGCACTAAGTGAAGATTTTGATGAAAATCAAGCTAATGTTTATGCAGATCATCCACAAGCGCCAGCAGGGGCTGGTTTTTTATTGCAGACTGAAAATGGCAGAATCAAAAGTTTGGATGGGCATGTATTTGTAGGTAAATGGCCTATAGACGAATCCGAGTTTCGTGTATTAAAACTCAACTACTCTCTAACTAATCCAAAAGTAGAAGCGGTTTAAGTATTAATCTGCTGAATTCCTAATTGATGTTCTTTAGCTGTAAAGCTTGAGTTATGAGCATCAGTAATTATTTTAAAAAGAATTACTTGCAATGAGTATTAAGTACTTATCTGCTCAAAAGCAAGATTGCATTGAGATCGCAAAATGGATTAATTCAGTAGGTCATGGGCATATTGAATACTTATACGATGGATTAACTCCTGGCCGTATGGCGTTAGAACATTTGGCCTTTATATTGCAGGAGGATGAAAATTATTCTTACAAAAATGTAGATTTGGCCAAAGATGGTTCAATAATAGCTGGACTGGCATTTTCATATGCCGCTGATTTAAATGTAATTACACCAGAAATTAAATCTTTTCTATCCAAGGATCGTATTGAGTGGTTAAGTTATTTTTCTGAAAATATAGTCAATAATAGTTGGTATATCAACACATTAGGTGTTGCAAAGGAATTACGCCGGCAAGGTATCGCAAAAAAATTACTCAATCAAGCATCTCTAAGGGCATTGAAAAATGGATTTCAGTGTTTAAGCTTGCATGTTTATGAAGACAACAATACGGCAATTGAATTGTATGAATCTTTTGGATTTGTAATAGAAAAAAGAGTGAATTTAACAAGGCACCCATTTTTTGAAACAAGAAATCTATCTGCAAATATTTTGATGAAATGTGAGCTTCCTGCCTAATTAAATTAAAAAATATATCGTGTTAGCTATGCTAATGCTGTGGTAAAAATTTAAAAGAATGTAATGAACAGTACCTTGGCAGTGAGCTATCTCTTATTGAAAACTATATTTACATGCATTGTAATGCTTATGTTAATTCTGTTTCATGATATAGGATTAATTTTTATTTGTGACTAAAATTTTTAAAAAAAGTCTCTATATAACTTTAAGTATTCTATTAATTGTAATACTTATGGTTCTATTTGGTGGTCCAATATTAAATAAAATAAATGCGTATCGCGAAAATGTATTGCAACAATCAGAAGAGGAATGTACAAAAGATGATGCTCCATTTTGGTGTAATCTTTAAGTTTAAAATGAAAAAGGCTATTAAAATAATTCAGATATTAATACTGGCGATACTCATATCGTGTTCATCGCCTGCGATAGCGGAAGTATATGGGGGTGGGTATTGGGAGGCGATTGGATTAGGCAATATGCCATGCAAAGATTTCTTAGCCAAAACTAAGGATGCGGCTTATAAGGAACTTGGCGCGGTTTGGCTTTCTGGATTTATGTCTGGTGTAAATTTTACTTCTAGTGATGTATATGACATCACTTGGGGAGAAGATATATATACGCTAACAGAGCTAGTGATCACTCGCTGTAAGTTGCAACCTGAAATGCTTTTATCAGATATTGCTACTGAAATAGTTTATACGCGCTATTTAGACAAAAACTACACCGCCACAAAAGACGTCAAAAACTAAATTATTTTTCACAGGTAACTAAATAATTAATTATGTACTAGCTTGAGGTATATTCTGTAAACATTTAATGGCTAAAATTCGTGATAAAAATGCTCGGTCACTTGCAGAAAATTTACTGATTCGAGAATATTTTAATAATAAAAAAAATGGATTTTTTGTTGAGGTAGGTGCTAATGATCCAACTCATCATGGTTCGCAAACTTGGCACTTAGAACAAAATCTTCAGTGGACTGGTGTTCTAGTAGAACCCATACCGCATTTAGCTGAGAAATGCAGAGAGCATCGCCCCAAGGCTAAAGTCTTTGAATGTGCATGCGTTAAGAAAAACGATGCACAAACAATTACCTTATTCATACCCTACGATCTTGAAGATACTCACGAAATATATTCACGCTCGGCAATAGGGGTGAATATCGATGATGGAAGGTTTACGCAACACAAAAAAATTGTTGTTGAAGCGCGTACTTTAAATTCAATCTTAAAAGAAGCTGAGGTTAAAAATATAGATTTGCTATCTATTGATGTAGAAGGTGCAGAATTAGAAGTATTGTTAGGGATTGATTTAAATAAATATAGTCCAGGTTTAATTCTATTAGAAGACAAACACCTTTATCTAACAAAACATCGATATCTAAAAAAAAATGGCTATCGCTTAGTAAAGCGTACAAGGCAGAATTGTTGGTATGTTCCTAAAGGGGCAAAACGTCCTCCACAATCATTGATTGAAAAACTTCGTCTTTTCAAAAGAATGTATATTAGTATTTGGAGTAAAAAGTTGATGTTTAGTCTGCGACACAACACCTTAAAGCCATTTCAACATATGTAACGAAAATACACCGCAATTAATCTTTACTATTAGGAAGGTGTTGTAAAAGTATGCGTGAGATATTTCCCCCCATAATCTTAAGTATTTGAGCTTCAGTGAAATCTGCTTTTATTAGTGAATTTGTAAGTTGTGCCATATCTGCGGCAGTAAATGGCACTTGTACGTTGCCATCGAAGTCCGATCCCAATGCAACGTAGTCTTCCCCGACGAGGTCTATGACATATCTAATTGATCTTACGACTCCGGAGACATCTTTAGTGCAACTCGCAGCAGGCCAGAAACCGATACCAATTAAACCTCCAGAACTTGCGACTTGTAGAATCTGATTGTCTGATAAATTGCGTGGTGATGATGAACATATTGCTTGTATACCTGTATGAGTAACCAGGATGGGGCGCGTGCTGAGCGCAAAAATATCTTCCATTAACTGTGGTGATGCATGGGCTAAATCAATAAGCATTTCAAGATCGTCCATGCGTTTTACAACTTTGCGACCAAATTCTGTAATCCCAGTTTTATTGATTCCATGAGCAGATCCGCCTAACTCATTATCAAAAAAATGGGTAAATCCAATGATGCGAAAACCAGCATCAAATAATCGATCTACGTTATCAATATTTCCCTCTAGAGCATGCGCCCCTTCGAGACTGAGCAATCCTGCAGTTATCTCGGAAGTATTATTTCTGTGGTTTAAGTAGTCTTGAAATTCTTGTTTAGTTTTAATTATAAAAAATTTATGAGGCATTGTTTTTTCAACACGCCGTAATTTTTTTGCTTGGTACTCAGCGCGTTTGTATAGACTAAACCACGTTTGAGGCGGCCATCGTTGCGCTATGGCGAGAAGTGTAATGTTATCCGTCTCGTCTGTATTTCTTTTTAGATTTAGCCCTTTGGGTGTTTTCGTCACGACAGAAAAAACCTGTAAGCCTATATTCCCTTCAATCAGGCGTGGAATGTCGACATGTCCGTAGTTAGATCTTTTTGATAGGTCACGATTCCAAAGCAATGAATCGGCATGAAATTCGGCTATGAATAAGGATTGGTGTAAAGATTTTACTCTTGTAGGGATGTCGGACTTTATGTTTGAAATAGCTATTCGGTTTCGAGATTTTTCTACATAAGGAGGTACAAATTCAAAAAAAACGATCACTCCAACTACTACGATCAATATAGTTCCAAAAGATCGATATTGTTTAAGTTTAAATTTCAAATTAGTGAGTTATTCAGTGGCTGCGTAATCTTTTTTAAATAATTTTGAATAAAGAAGGGTATAAATATGCACAAGAATGGCACCCCGAAGAGATGGCAAAAAGAATGACTGATTTATACCATGGTCTGTTAGTAAATAAAGCTTGTATATAAAATCCACATCACGCATGCTGAGGAGAGTTATATTTCTATAAATTTTTAGTGGTCAAAATTTCCTTTACTAAATTCTTGTTTTGGATGTGCGTGTTAGCAATTTTGATAGTGTCGTTTATGCCAGGTACTACGTCAAATGCTATTTCAAAATTAGACAAGCTTGCGCATTTCATTGCTTTTTTATTTCTTTCATTCTTACTGTGGTCGTCATATAAGTTGCCCAAGCCATATATAACTACAGTGCTTTTGTTAGGTGCGTTTGGATTAAGTATTGAATTGCTACAGCAATTCGTACCTAATCGTGTATTTAGTCTATTAGATTTTGCTGCTGATCTAACAGGTGTCGCAGGCGGTGTTGTTTTATATAAGTTGCTTGGATCAAAATAAGCAGCGTTGTAATCTTTGTAATTAAATGCTTGAATTTTCAGAGGCAGTCATTTTAACTTTGTCACCTTGCCGCACATTTTTCAAAAGTTTTAAGTCATCTGTAGTATGAGCCCAAATATTTGTTTCAGCCGCGAGGCGAATTTCATCAGCGTGTGAAATAGGGGTAGGTCCAAACCCAATCGCGATACAATTACCTTCAACCCAAAAGGCGAGTTCACCTAATTTCACGACATTTTTTGCATCATTTTCAAGAGCTATATTATTTACTGGTGTAACAAAATAAACCTCATCTCCCCAGGTCTGTGCAGATGAGTCAAAAGGTAATTGCTCATATATTGCCTTTGCTGTCGGTGTATCCCGTAATTCGGCATGAATTACATGATCACCTATAGCGATACTAATTTTTCGCATAAGTTTTACAAGAGTTTATCGCAGTTCTTTGAGTAACTGTTGTGCACGATTCAATAGCAGTAAACTATCCACACCTACTGTGATGAGTGTAAATCCCCTGTCGATGTATGGGCGCACCGCTTTTGCATCTACACCAAAATATCCCAACTTCACATTTGCCTGTTTGCAGACACGCTCTACTTTTTCGATTGCGCTAAGCACCTCCGGATGCTCGACTTCTCCTGTATAACCAAGATTTGCAGACAAATCATAGGGACCAATTAGAATGGCATCTAAATCTTCAAGCACAACGATGTCTTCAATATTGTCAATTGCTTCACGAGTCTCTGCCTGTATCACCACGCAAGTTTCTTGGTTGGCCTTTTCTAAATAGCTTGAGAAGGAGATCCCATATTCATGTGCACGTGCTAAACCGACCCCTCGGTTACCAAGTGGAGGATATTTTGCAGCGCATATGGCTGCGCGTGCTTGCTCGGTATTATTTATCTGCGGAACAATGATTCCAGCTGCACCTATATCTAGAGCGCTTTTGATTGACACAATATTATGGCTTGGTACACGTATGAGGCATGAACAATTTGGTGATACTGCTTGTAACATGCGTTGCATTTGAAGCGAATCAAATGGGCCATGTTCGCTGTCAATAAATAGCCAGTCAAAGCCTGCCTTAGATAATAATTCTACAATTTCCGAGCTTGGGAATGAGATGAGAGTACTAATGAGAAGATCACCGTCAAGCAGACGCTGTCGAAAAGCCTTCAATGATTTCTTACTCCACTACATGAATAATAATTGGCTCTGATTTAATTACAGGTTCATGAGGGAGATGTGTAAAATCTGCAAATAAAAGTTGCAGCGTATGTTTACCCGGTGCGAGTTGTATTACAGCTTCAGTTTGTCCTTTGCCAAAGTGCATGTGATGTTCATTGGAGGGAATGGGTTTATCAAGCTCAGGTAAGCTTTCTACATCAATCAGCAAGTGATGATGGCCTGTGTCTTTTATTTCAGCCCCAGCAGGAGCTACACCCATGCCTCGCAATCCAAATTTAACCACTACGGGACTGGTAACTACCTCTCCATGTGTAGGGCTGATAATGTAGACATTGGCACCAGGTACCGAAGGTGTTTTAGCGGTTGCATATGAAAGGCTGGCAACCAAACAGATAAAAATAAATAACATGAATTTGTCTAGCATGAGAAATCTCCAGTGCAGAAATTTATATATTTTAATGTATTATTTTAACAAGTTTCAGGCCCATCATCTTTGCCGAGAATGAGTATGTCAGCCGGCCGTAATGCAAATATGCCCACTGTCACCACACCGGCAATATTGTTTAAATCTCCTTCCGTTTCTACAGGGTTTAGAATTTCGAGATTGTGTACATCGAGAATGAGATTACCATTATCGGTGATAAATTCCTCTCTCAACTCAGGCACTCCCCCTCGTTTTACGAGTTGTCTTGCTACATAGCTTCTTGCCATAGGGATTACTTCTATGGGTAGGGGATACGCTCCTAATACATCCACTAGCTTCGAATCGTCTGCAATACAGACAAATTGTTCGCTAACAGCTGCGACTATCTTTTCACGTGTCAGCGCACCTCCACCGCCTTTGATCAAATGCTTGTGGCTAGTAGCTTCATCTGCACCATCAACGTATATTGGAAGCGTTGTCACACTGTTTAAATCCAGTACTTGTATGCCGTGTTGCTTTAATCGTTGTGCGGAGGCTTCTGAGCTTGCCACTGCACCGTCTATTTTGCTCTTGATAGTAGCAAGGCTATCAATAAAATAATTTGTGGTAGATCCAGTACCAACACCGACCACATCTTTGACTTGTATATAATCCAGGGCGGCTTCAGCAGCAATTTGTTTCTTTTTTTCTGCAGACATTGTATGAATAGACTTGAGTTTGTTAAATCATATCTCACTCACACTGTGAGAGGCATAGTGAATTAGGATTTTAGTATATTGTGAACGAGGAACTCATAAAAAATATTGAAAATAGCAAGGTCTATGACGTTGCGATAGTGTCTGCACTTGATTTTGCGCAAACTTTATCCAAGCGGTTCTCTAACCGAATTTTATTAAAACGCGAGGATCAGCAATGCGTTTTCTCATTCAAGCTTAGAGGTGCATATAACAAAATAGCTAATTTATCTGAGGCGGAGCTTAAACGCGGAGTAATTGCGGCATCAGCAGGTAACCATGCTCAAGGAGTAGCATTAGCTGCGCAAAAACTTGGAATTCAAGCAACGATTGTTATGCCGCGTACCACGCCACGCATCAAAGTAGAATCAGTAATTGCTTTAGGCGCGCAAACGGTTCTATATGGTGATACATATGATGAAGCCTATGTGCATTCCCAAGAGTTAGCAAATAAACACGGATATACTTATGTGCATCCTTATGATGACATGGATGTAATTGCAGGCCAAGGTACAGTTGCATTGGAAATTTTGCGCCAGCACCCAGAAAAAATAGATGCAATATTTATCCCTATCGGTGGTGGTGGGTTAGTCGCTGGCATGGCAGCTTATCTTAAGTATTATCGCCCAGAGATAAAAGTTATTGGTGTTGAGCCACAAGATGCGCCGACCATGCATGCCGCCTTGCAGGCGAATGAAAGAGTCCAATTGGAAGAAGTAGGAATCTTTGCCGATGGAGTTGCCGTGCGACAGATTGGTGAAAAGACTTTTGCAATAGCGAAAGATCTTATTGATGAGGTGCTTTTGGTGAGCACGGATGAAATTTGCGCAGCCATTAAGGATATCTATGATGAGACACGTACCTTGGTAGAGCCAGCAGGCGCGTTGTCTTTAGCGGGCATCAAGCTCTATGTAGCAAGAGAGAAAATCGTCGATAAAACCCTAGTTGCCATTAATTGTGGTGCGAATATTAATTTTGATCGTTTGCGTCATGTCGCGGAACGTGCCGAGCTTGGGGAACGTCGTGAATGTCTATTTGCTGTCACCATACCTGAAGAACCAGGTAGTTTTCTAAAGTTTTGCAGAATTTTAGGTTCACGAGGAATTACGGAATTTAATTATCGCTATGCGAACACCGATGCAGCGCACATCTTTGTGGGCGTTAATGTAGAGGATGCGGATACCGAGAAAAAGCAACTTTTACAGGTTATGGAGCAAGCAGGATATTCTGCACTGGATATTTCAGACAACGAAATGGCTATTCTGCATTTACGACACATGGTTGGAGGGCGCTGTCCCGAATTAAAAGATGAAATTATATTCCGATTTGAATTTCCAGAACGTCCCGGTGCATTATTAACATTTCTTGAAACAATAGGTAATGAATGGAATATCAGTTTATTTCACTATCGTAATCATGGAGCTGCGTATGGGCGCATCCTTACAGGTATACAAGTCCCCGAAAAAGACCGAAAACGCTTTGATCAATTTCTAAATAAGCTAGGCTATCGATATTGGGAAGAATCGAATAATCCGGTGTACAAACTATTTCTTCGCTAAGTTTTGTACATTCTGCAGTAATCCAGTCTAAAATGTTGTTTTTTACCCTTAGTTTTGCAAAATTCAATCAAATCATCCATTAAATATACTATTTCTTGGTTGAGACCTGGATAGCCTTAAAAATTAGGATATAGCACAAATTCAATATGCAAAAAAAAGGGCTCTAGAAAGAGCCCTTTTTAGATTGGATAATTAATCCTATCTCTATCTGCTCTTACGACGTCTAACGGTTTTACGCTTAGTCGTCTTACGCTTTGGAGCTTTACGCTTGGTTTTGCGTTTTGCAGTTTTACGCTTGGTCTTGCGCTTTGCTGTTTTGCGCTTGGTTTTGCGCTTTGGAGCTTTACGCTTGGTTTTGCGCTTTGCAGTTTTACGCTTGGTTTTGCGCTTTGCTGTTTTGCGCTTGGCAGGTCTACGTTTAGCCGTAGATTTACGTTTTGTCGCCTTACGCTTAGTAGTGCGACGTTTAGCTTTCCTTTTGGTGGTAGCTTTACGTTTGATGGCCATCAATACTCCCTCCAAACAATAAACGTTAAGTTATAGACGCGCCAGAGTATATACATTTACAATATAAATACTAGTTTTTTTGTAGTGTTTTTTAAACTTTCTATCGATAATGTTTTTATGTTTACAAACTTTCTTTTTTAAGAAAATTTCAAAAAAAGTGTGATTAGGTTCACGCTGAAAAATAGTTTAGACATGCAATTTTTAACATAACAACAAAAATAACACGCTTTTTTAAAATTTCTGTTCGTTTTTTACAAAATTTTACACGAGATATGTATTTAAATGCTGCAAAAAAGAAAAATTTAATGTGTTTTTAAAAATAATAAAAATTAAATTTATATATTTTTCTCATTTCACTCCAAAGACAGAATCAAATCCCAATTTTTTTTACTTATTGGCATGATTGAAAGTCGATTTCCGCGTTGCAAAAGCTGCAAATCTTCTAATTTTTTGTGCTGTTTCAGTTCCGCGAGAGTAATGATACGTTTTAATTTTCGTTTATAGCGAACATCAACCATAAACCAGCGTGGATTATTTGGATCGCTTTTTGGATCATAGTGTTTATCATTCTTGTCAAATGCGGTGTGGTCTGTATAACCTTCACGTGCGATGGTCATAATCCCAACAATTCCGATTTCATCGCAACTTGAATGATACATGAAGGCTAAATCACCTTTTTTCATTTCATCACGCATCATATTGCGTGCTTGATAGTTACGTACACCATCCCAATGTTCTACCTTGTCACGTTTTAAGTCATCGATGCTGTATTCACTGGGTTCAGTCTTCATTAACCAATACTGCATGCCTATGCCTCCTGGACATATGTGAATGTTTAGATATTAAAAGATTCGGGGTGTGGAGATGCGGACACACTCCGCGAATACCGTGGCTACCATTGTCCTTGAACCAAAGGTCCAAGTGGGAGCACCAAGAAATGAATTAGGCTTTCCGATTACCGGACATGCACAACATCATTTCTACAGTATTGCCCCCGGTATAAGAAAATAGGCTCAAGGGATATACCAGGTAGTACACCTGTACTGCAGAGGTGTCCGACTTCAATTGAACTGTACCAGATTCTTAAAGTTCGAGTTGTTGAGAATTTTTTAGGGCGACGTCGATTCGGTCTTGTAGGCTGCGAATACGCGTAGAAACGCTTTTGCTAGAGCGTTCATAATCATTTTTTTGGTTCAGAAATTCATGGGCCAAATTAAGCGCTGCCATCACGGCTACACGGTCGGCGCCAATGGCTTTACCCCTGTCACGGATTTCTTGAATTCGAGCATTTAAAAGATGCGCCGAAGCTTGCAAAGATTCTTCTTCACCAGCTGGGCAGGCAACACGGTATTCTTTATCTAATATATTAAGCGTTACAGGGGGCTCGTTAGGACTCATACATTAATTTCCATGGACTTAAGACGAGTAATCATAGCTTCTACTCGTTTGCGTGCCTGTTCATTTTTATCAATCAATTTCGCGCGTTCAGTCGTATAAGAGTCTTGCTGTAGTTTTAGAAGATGATTTTCTTTTTTTAGCTCTTCACAAGTTTTGATGAGATCATCTACACGGATTTCTAATCCCTTTAGTTCTTGCTCATTGAGCTTTGCTGAGTCTAGCTTTTCCATCACAAAATGGTAGGCTGTAGAGACTTTATCGTCAACACTAATCTGCAAAATAAGTTTAAAATCACTAAAAGAAATATGGATACTTGGAATTTAAATATTGCCCCAAAATGGGGTGATTGCTTTATTAAATGTTAGAATTAAACTGTAATGTCACCTAAATACGATCAGATTGAAAATGCCCTTATCAGTGTGCAATCACCATACACACCGGAAGATTGTCATGGAATGTTGTGTGCAATGTTAATTGTGAATAACTCTCTTCGGTGTAATTGCTGGTTGGATGAAATTTGTACACTCACGCAAACAGATCAAACTATTGTTTCCAAGGAACGTGATACATTGCGCTCTTTGTATGATCATACGCGACAAGAGCTTAATGATGCCTTGCTTAATTTTTCATTACTCATACCTGAAGACGATTGTAGTTTAGGTGTGCGTGTGGCAGCGCTTAAAAAATGGTGTGATGGTTTTTTATTTGGATTAGCCCTAGCAGGGGTTAAGGATATGTCTGAGCTTCCCGAGGATTCTTTTGAGGTATTGCAAGATATTGTAACCATTTCACAGGTTACGGAAGAGGATGAAGAAGATGAGTTAAATGAGGTGTCTTATCTCGACATTATCGAGTATGTACGCATGGGTATCTTATTAATCAATGAAGAACTACAGCCAATGAACGGTTCTGTCAGCATCCAGTAATACGATACTTTTTAGAATGAATGATAAAGAGCTGCTTAAGCGACGTAAGACGCTCATGCGCATGGTGGGCAATGATGGGGTTGCCATCATTCCGTCTGCGAAGTCGATTCCACGCAATAGAGATGTGCATTACACCTTTCGCCAAGACAGTGACTTCTTGTATTTAACCGGTTTTAATGAACCCGATGCCTTAGCCTTACTATTACCTGGTCATGCTGACGGTCAATACATATTATTTTGTCGCGATCGTAATCCCGAGCAAGAGGTGTGGGATGGTCGGCGTACTGGACAAGAAGGTGCACAAGAAATATATCTTGCCGATCGGGCCTTTTCGATTAGTCAATTAGAGGAACTACTTCCCAAGTTGTTATCCGATCGAGAACGCATATTTTACCCGATGGGGCGTGATGTAAATTTTGATCGTAAAGTGATCAATTGGGTAAACCAATCTCGAGGATCTTCTCGAAATTCAAAACATATACCGCATGAGTTGTTATCGCTGGATTATTTTTTACATGACATGCGTTTATATAAATCGCGTAGTGAATTGAGTCTTATGCGACAAGCTGCTAAAGCCGCAATTGCAGGGCATCTTCGCGCGATAAAAACTTGCAAGCCAGGAATGTATGAATATGAAGTTGAAGCAGAAATTGTTTATGAATTTAGAAAGGCCGGTTGTGTGAAAGCCTATCCTTGTATCGTAGGAGGCGGCGAAAATGGGTGTATTCTGCATTACATTGAAAATAATCATATTCTCAACGATGGTGATTTATTACTGATTGATGCGGGTGCAGAGTATCAAGGATATGCCAGCGATATCACTCGAACCTTTCCTATCAATGGTAGTTTTTCCAAAGTACAACGTGAAGTGTATGAACTTGTGCTGGAGGCACAGTGCGCAGCCATTAAGAAAGTACAACCTGGAAATCATTGGAATGATCCGCATAATGAGGCTGTAAAAGTGCTCACTAAAGGATTAGTGAGTCTTGGGTTGTTAAAGGGTAGACCCGCAAAGCTCATTAAAGATGAAGAGTATCGCAAATTTTACATGCATCGAACCGGCCACTGGCTTGGCTTAGATGTACATGATGTAGGCGATTATCGCTTTGATGAAGAATGGCGCTTGCTTGAACCTGGTATGACTTTAACGGTAGAGCCGGGTTTGTATATCACTAAAGCAAGAGGCGTTCCCAAACGTTTTTGGAATATTGGTATTCGTATAGAAGATGACGTGTTAGTAACCAAGGATGGTAATAAAGTGCTTACTGAAAAACTCACACGTGATCCTGACGAAATCGAAGCATTAATGTCGGCATCTGTGCATTAATTTTTTTCAGTGCCATGCAGCATCATTACGATATTGCGATTGTTGGAGCAGGCCTGGTAGGCAGTAGTTTGGCCTGCGCCTTGACATCGACATCCTACCGTATTGCACTCATTGATCGTCAATCCTTACCAGCTAATCAGGATTCCAATGTAAATCAAGATGGTCGCAGTATCGCCCTCGCTTTGGCGTCTAAAAAGATGTATGCCATCTTGGGATTATGGAATCAGCTGAACGCACATGCAGTGCCGATTAAAAAGATCCATATTTCGGATCAAGGTCGTTTTGGTGCGACGCGCTTAAATTGTGCGCGTTATGGGGTGGAGAGCTTTGGTTATTTGGTACCTGCAGAAAAGCTTACTGCTGTGCTGCAGAAGCATATACAACTACAAGACCATATAGAACGTTTGCAACCCTATAGTGTGTCAGATATTCAAAGTCAGACAGATGGGGCCATTCTTCATGGAGAAGACGATTCTATACACGCAAAATTAATCATTGCTGCAGATGGGACTCGTTCTTTTATTCGAAATAAGCTGGGAATTGTCGTTGATGAAAAGCAATATAAGCAAATCGCCATTGTTGGCAGTGTCGATGCCGAAGATTATCATGATTACACTGCGTATGAACGATTTACAAAAGATGGGCCGTTAGCACTGTTGCCACGTGTAGGTAATCGTTGTGGATTTATTTGGATGAATCCAAGTTCTGTTGCTGAACAACATTTAATGCTCTCTGATGAGAAGTTTCTAGAACGTCTTCAAGATGCCTTTGGTTACCGTTTAGGTCATTTTTCTAATCTTAGCCAGCGCTTTTCCTATCCATTGTCATTACTGGTGAGTCGACAACGTGTACAGCCACGCATAGTGCTAGTGGGCAATGCTGCACAAACGCTACATCCTATTGCAGCTCAGGGTTTAAATCTCGCGTTACGTGACATCGCAGAACTTAGTGAAATACTGTTTAAAAATGAAAATTCTCTAGAAGCCATTGATGAAAAGCTTCGTGTCTACGAATCTAAGCGCCAACCGGATATCACTAAAACTATACGTTTCACGGATCGACTTAATTTAATTTTCAATGCTGATTACCCGGTACTTTCGCGTACACGTGGGCTTGGTCTCGCATTGTTAGGTGCAATTCCGGTTTTAGAAGAGCGCATAGTGCGCCAAAACCTTGGTAGCACGGGTTCTAACGCAAGTTTATTGCGTGGACAAGCGCTGCAGTCCCATCATGCCTAATCAAGCTTTACAGGTTGATGTCGTCATTGTTGGTGCCGGCATAGTGGGTCTTAGTGTGGCCAATCTGTTGGCCAAACAAGGGTTGTCACTTGCCATAATTGATCGAAGTCCTCCACCTGATTTTGATTCAAATCAACAATACGATGCACGTGTAACCGCGGTTAGTCCCGGTTCAAAAGCCATCTTTGAGCATGTAAATGCTTGGACGCTTATGCAAGACAAGCGAATAACAGCGTTTAATTCAATGTATGTTTGGGATGAGGCTTGCGATGCGAAGATAATATTTAACGCTTTTGATTTAAACCAGTCTAATCTTGGTTACATTGTTGAAAATGTTGTTATTCAATCGAGTTTGTATGAAATTTTGCAAAAGCAAACAAATATTTACTGGCAAATCCCTGCAGTCCTATCAGATGTTATTTCACATGAGCGTTATATTGAAATTACGTTAGATAATGAACAAGTTCTAAGAGCGAAATTATTAGTGGGCGCAGATGGTCATCGTTCCAGTGTGCGTGCGTTGGCTGAAATTTCATTTTCAGAAAAGAAATATCAACAGCAAGGTATTGTCGCGTGTGTACAGACCGAATACCCGCATCAAAATAGAGCATGGCAACGTTTTCTCAGTGCGGGTCCCTTAGCCTTGTTGCCTTTAAGCAATGGCGAATGCTCAATCGTGTGGTCTGCAAGTGATGAATATGCCAATGATTTAATGAAATTGGGTGAACATGAGTTTGCACAAGCATTAACTCAAGCAAGCGATCAACAACTAGGACAAGTGTCATTACGTTCTAAACGTGCAAGCTTTCCTTTGGTTGCTGGCCAAGCCGAAGCAATGGTGCAGCCACGCATTGTTTTAGTAGGAGATGCGGCGCATGCACTGCATCCTCTTGCAGGGCAAGGTGCAAATTTAGGCTTTACCGATGCTGCTGTATTGGCAGAAGTATTGGCAAACACTGAGCGTGATATCGGTAGTTATAAATTGTTACGCAAATACGAGCGTGCACGGATAGGAGAGACGCAAATTATGCAACGGGCCATGGATGCGTTTGTAACGGCATTTGGTTCGACCTCAATGTCAGTTATAAAGGCACGTAATGTTGCATTAAATACCGCAGATCGAATTCAACCTCTAAAGAAGTTTTTTATGCGACATGCGATGGGGTTGAATAAGGATAGGCCAGTATTTGCGCGTTAATTATTTTTGATACCGCAAGAAGTGAACGTTCGACCGCAATGTATGGCGGTCGAACGTTTACTTCTTGCCA
>JBFGJY010000055.1:0-16962 GCA_041576975.1 Gammaproteobacteria bacterium
GCTTCGCGCTGTACTCGTCTGTATATATTCCGGTCCGTGTTGTTGAGAAGTTCTGGTCGTTGCTGAGTGACGGCGATAAAGTCGGTGGTGGTTGCGAGAATATCGACAAGCTACGCAAGGCCGCAAAAAACTAAATCCCTGTCCAGGATAGGAAATAATGTTCAAGCGGCGAGGCACGTTTATAACATTAGCTCGAGGCGTTAGTGATGAAAATTAGCGCCTTTTGTTCTCGGTGTATATGACGGTCGCGAAGCGAAGTGCTGTACGGCCGCACTCATGTCTTTCAAAAGCATCTCTGCCATATCGCGGGTAACCGGGCCAGAACGGATCGGACATCGCGTCCAGGTGATAAAGGTAACCAAAGAACTCATCAAAACCGCGGTTAGTTGGCAAAAACTCGTTCTGGTCACCCAAATGGTTCTTGCCGAACTGTCCGGTTGCATAGCCCATATCCCTAAGGATGGTGGCGATCGTAGGAGCTTGAGCCGGAAGTCCAATAGTAGAGCCTGACTGGCCAACGGTGGTCATGCCGGTGCGCATGGGTATTTGGCCAGTAATAAAATTCGCACGGCCCGCCGTGCAACTTGCCTCGGCAAAGTAGTCGGTGAACATCATGCCTTACGCGGCCAGCTTGTCGATGTTCGGCGTCTTGCCAGACATCATGCCGCGGTGATAGGCACCGATATTGAACCAGCCAATATCGTCTCCCATAATGACCACGATGTTGGGTTTGTCACTCGCGGCATAGAGTGGAGCCGTAATAATTACCAGACCAAGAACTACTAGTGGTAATACAAATCTGTTTTTTCTTTTATTTCGTTGTGCCATTTTCAAATTCTCTTGTTTTATAAATTTCTTAGTGTGTTTTTTAAAACCAATACTATGAGCTTCATCGTGGCATCATAACGAGCAAACACATTGATGTATTTGTCGACTTCATTTTCGTTTCTCTTCTTATATATAGCCATCTCTTCTTAATATTTCCAATCAACTATGCAGAAGCGCTTGGCAAGCGCAATATATTGCCTCGGCTCCATTAGCCTCTTTAAAATGGAAACTTCACACCCAGGTATGGCCCATTGAGATTAGCATCGTCGATTTTTCTGCCATTAATTTTATAGTCGAGACGACGATACCCCATGACGGCATCGACTTTCTTAAATTGATAGTTCAGCCCTGCCTTTGCCTGCCACGTGAAATCGGTATCTCCGGTACCCCCGTCCAGGTAGTGGGACAGATACCATTTATCAGAAAGGTCTGCCTTGCCTCTCACCCCAATGATGCCGTCCCATGAGCGCGTGTCGGGTGTCGCCTTAATTTTAAAAGGGCCAATTTGAAACTTGAGAGAAGTATCCAGCCATAAATAGCGGGTGCCTACCAGCAGGTCGAGATTGAACCGGTCCGTCTCCAACACGGTGTACCCACCCCCGGCCGTCACCAGCCATGTCTGCACCCTTGCGTCATAAGAGGTTCGAATGGGAAAACCAATTAGGTCTGCCGTGCCTTGTTCGTCATCGGATACATTTATATAGATGAAATCTGCCAGCAGCGACCACTTGCCTTTGCGCGCACCCAAGGTGGTCATAAAGCCAAAATCGAGGTGATCGATGATATCACTAAAACCAATTTCAATACTGTCCCCTCGAGTAGGTCTTACGTCTACGGATGCGCCCCACAAGTACACCTCTCCGCCAAATTGCCATTTATCAGAATTTTCTGAATCTGCAGCAATAACGGGCAAGGCCAGCACTAGCAGTAGGGCGCTTATAATTAGTCCGCGTGTAACTCGAAGATAAGACATGTCTTTTTTCTCCTTTTTAATATCTTAGGAAATGGTCCTATTAAAAGAATAGTGTAGCCGAGGAGATTCCCTGCGGGGTCAGCATACCGTCTTTGAGGGAGATCGATTGTGCAATCTGCGCAAACAACTACGCAATGTGCTTTCCCTTTGCAGCGTCTTGATTATCAGAAATTGCTGATGAGACGGCAACAATAAATATAGTAATTATAAGTTATATAAGGAATAGTTTCATGATTAGTGTTTATATTTGTTATTGTAAAATAATAGTACAGTTTATTAATAAAGAACGGAACACTAAGTATAATTGCTATTCGTCATTACTTATGCATAAAAGTGCCTAACGAATGGTATTTATATAAGTTGATATGCTAAACGTAACCTTAGGTTAATGATATTAAATTGACTTTCAAAGAGTTAAAAAATCTATTTTGTATATATTGTATCAAAAAATATCAGTAAAGTTACGTTACGTAATCAAAACATATCTTGATTCAGCTTAAATAGAAAGAGTTCTTTTTTCGGAATTAAGAATAAAAATAATTTCTGGATACTCAAAATAAAATGCATGCCAGACGTTCTATTCTTCTGAGAGGAAGAATTGCTTTACTTATTTTAGCAAGCTTATTGGCCTACAGTATAAATACTGTGGCAATGGGCAGTGAATTTGTGGGTGGCGAGGTATGCGCATCCTGTCATCAACAGCAGTTCCAAGACTGGCATGATTCGCATCACGACTTGGCCATGCAAGAGGCAACACCTGAGACGGTACTGGGAAATTTTGATAATCAGGCATTCAAATATTTTGATGTTACATCTACATTCTTAACAAAAGATAAAAAGTTTTTTGTCAGTACAGATAGTGCCGATGGCAAAGTGGCAGAATTTGAAATTAGATATGTATTTGGTGTATATCCTTTACAACAATATCTCATCGAATTTCCGAATGGCCGCTATCAAAGCTTAGGGATTGCCTGGGATACGCGCTTAAAAGAAGAAGGCGGGCAACGCTGGTTTCATTTGTATCCTAATGAGCAAATAACACATGACGATCCACTGCACTGGACAGGGATCAATCAAAATTGGAATTACATGTGTGCAGAATGTCATTCAACCAATCTTAATAAAAATTTTATTCAAGAAAAAAATCAGTATCAAACGACTTGGTCAGAAATAGATGTCTCTTGTGAAGCATGTCATGGTTCAGGCAAGGAGCATTCAGCCTGGGCGCAGCAAGAAAACGGTAAGCAAAAAATTACTGATAATGGTTTGCGTGTAAATTTAAATAATTCTGCAACTTGGATTATTAATCCAAAAACGGGTTTAGCTTCGCGTTCACCACCTAGAGAGTCACATTTAGAAATTGAAACTTGCGCGCGTTGTCATGCGCGTCGCAGTATGCAATGGAATGAGTACGTGCATGGCAGGCCGTTACTCGATACCCATGTACCTGCCACATTAGATGACACACTTTATTACTCAGATGGGCAAATTAATGATGAGGTGTATGTGTATGGTTCATTTTTACAAAGCAAAATGTATCAACAAGGCGTTACATGCACGGATTGTCACGACCCGCATACTTTGAAACTCAAAGCAGAGGGAAATCAGCTTTGTAATTCGTGTCATCTAGCCACTAAATTTGATACGCCTAAGCATCACCTTCATAAAGCGGAGAGCGAAGCAACAAAATGTACTGCATGTCATATGCCAAAGAAAAACTATATGGTGATTGATGCCAGAGGCGACCATAGTTTTCGCATCCCACGACCCGATCTTTCTATAAAACTTGGTGTACCGAATGCATGTACACAATGTCATAAAAATGAAAATGCTGAATGGGCCACTGCTGCAATTCAAAAATGGGTTCCAACAAGTCCACGGCGAAAAGAGATGCATTATGGTGAAGTGTTGTTTGCAGGTCGCAGGGGTAGTATAGATGCCAATCAATTATTGATTGATCTTGCAAACAATTCATCACAGCCCGCGATTGTCCGAGCTACTACTGCTTCAATGCTACAGGGCTATTTAAATCCATACACGCTCACTGCCATTAATGATCAACTGCATAATGAGGACGCGATAGTAAGATTTTCTAGCATAAGTGCAGTAGAAGGTTTGCCACCTCAAGTAAAAATTAAGTTGCTCAAGCACCTATTACTAGATGATCTGCGCATGCTGCGAATTGAGGCTGCAAGGGCGCTAGCCGATTCGCGTGAACATATTACAGATGCAAACTTAAAAGCACAGCTTAATCAAGCCCAAGAAGAATATATTGCAGCGCAACATGTGAATGCAGAACGCCCCGAGGCCCATGCGAACTTAGGAACGTTGTATGCAAGGTTGCAGATGACTGATCAAGCTCAACGAGAATATGAGCAAGCCATTGCAATAGATCCTGCATTTATTCCGGCGTATATCAATCTAGCCGATCTTTATCGTGCACGTAATTTAGATGATGAAGCAAAGCGCTATTTAAAAACTGCAATCGAGAAACGTCCGGAAGCAGCTTCTGCACACCACAGTCTTGGGCTGTTATACGTGCGCCAAAATAAAATAAATGAAGCATTATCTTCCTTGAAAAAGGCTGTAGAGTTAGAACCACAAAACACGCGCTATACATATGTCTATGCAGTGGCGTTAGAGTCAACTGGCAAGACTGAACAAGCAATTGAGGTATTAACACAAGCGCACGAACAACGCTCGGCTGATCGTGATGTACTATATGCTTTAATCTCATATCACCAAAAGTCTGGGAATATTGAGAAAGCAAAGCGTTATACTAAAGTTCTTATAGAGGTTTCTCCATGGGACCAAAATGCGCAGGCATTGTTAGAAAAGTTATAGTGTAAAAAAAGCCCGCTATTTAGAAGTTTTAGGTTCAACTGGAAATGTAGCAAACGCTTGGTCAATAAGTGTTTTAACACGCTGCTGGCGTATTTCATCATCGGTCATCTCTAATATCGCCAAGTCTTCTACTGTGTTTTTCCAGATCGGTTTATAAGTTTTACGGTCACGGATAGAAATTAATAATTTTCCCTGTTCAACATCCGTTGCTTGTTCTTCGTTTTCTTTAAGTTCTGGCTCTTCTGCATATAGCTCTTCAATGTCTGACTGTGATGCGGTGTCGCCAAGTAATATGGTGTAATTTAGAACATATTTGCTATTGGCATTACCTTCACTGAGATTGATACCATAGGTTTTTAATTTTTGTGATATCGCTTCATCAAGCTGTTTTTGAACTGTGCTGTCTCTAAAACGAGGCGCATCAAAAAAATACTTTCTCCCCCACGATACTCCCGCAGTTTTGATGTTACTTAGTTCTGTTTCTTCTGCAAAAAGAGGAGCCGGCACAAATGCGCTTACAAACAAAGTTATAGCAGTCAAAAGTGTAATTCTAACGGATTGTGGATATTTTAAAGGTACTTCAGGCTGCATAATATAAAAGTGTACGAATGATGATGATGCTATAGTATAGCTAAGTCATAAAGAATTCTAACCTATATTATTTTAAAGGTATTATAAGTATATTAACAATAGCGAAATATTATAGATAAATTAGGGTAGCACATATTCATTTTAAATTGTTTGTGTAGCAAATCGCGATTACGTGCCAACGATTGTTTTCTTCGATAAAAAATCAAAACTAAATAATTCTATACAGTTTCATGCAAGCGCTATTAAAAATTACACGCAGACATCAGTTTACGATGTTGCTAGTTGTCTTGTTACTCAACATTCTGCTGTTACCTGCATTTATGAGCTTGAGTAGCGAGCATTTTCCAAATATTGGTTTGATTGTTGCCTCTGCACTGTTCACTTTATTAATGCTAACTGCGATTGTTGTAACGAGTACTAATCGGCTAATAATCATTTTAGCAATCTCTTTAATCTTGCCAGACTTGATTTTACTTTGGGCAAGACATGAGTTACTAGAGAATGAGTGGCGATTTATACTTAGAAATTCATTAGATGTGGCGATTCTAAGTTTAGTTACGATTTCAATATTAAAATATATATTTTCAGCCAAAATAGTATCCTTTGATTATATCAATGCAGCACTATGTGTGTATTTAATCCTGGGGATACTTTGGGTTTCACTTTATTCCATAGCCGAAAGTATTCAACCAGGATCCTTTCACTTACCGGATGATGGTTTAGTTGATTTCATTGGACAGTCTGCCGATGCAGACACATTTGTACGCAGAATCTATTTTAGCTTTGTCACCTTATTGACGTTAGGCTATGGTGATATGGTTCCTATCAACTCAATCGCACGCTTGTTGGCAATTATGGAAGCTTTAATTGGGCAGATATTTTTGGTGGTACTTGTGGCGCGACTCGTTGGTATACAAGTCTCGCAATCATTAGAAAAATAAACTAAATAAAATTTTGCAAAATGTTGAAGAGAGTCTATTGCATTTTTGTGATGATTGTATGGCGCAATTCTCCCGTACTTTTATTGAGCTTAGTAATCGTAATTGTTTTAAGCAAACCAGTTGTACAAGCAGCTGAATACACACGGGCCGAAGACGTAGCCCCTGCATCTGTCAAAGATGACAAAGATCAGTTTGCACTTGGGTTAAAAGAAAAGATTCTTTTGTTTCCAAAACTTGGTGATTGGATAAAAGAACTTCCAGAATTTTGGAGTGAATCAAGCTTAACACCACATTTTCGCGCTTATAGTTTATCTCGGCGTTTCAGCGATGATGAAGATCCAGATGCTATCGCCTTGGGGGGTGAATTACGTTTTTTGTCTGGGAAGGTTAAAGATGTTTTCCAAGTTGGTGCAAGCTATTACATCTCCGACAGGATCCATTATGATGGAGATGGGACTTTGCTGTTGGGTCCAGGTGGCAGTGATATTAACGTTTTAGGCCAACTGTACCTAGAGGCGCAGTTTAAAGGTTTTAGTCTGAAACTCTATCGTCAATCATTTAATTTACCGTACTTAAATAGGAACGATAGCCGCATGATACCTATTACACATGAAGCTTATATGTTAAGTCGATCTGATGACACAATTGATTTTATCGCAGGTCAGGTTACGGACATCAAGCGTCGCGATGCAGAGAGCTTTATCAGAATGGGGAAAGCTGCAGGGGTAGGTGACCCTGATCGAGGTGGGCGGTTAGGGGATTTTGATTCCAGTGAGAACGATAGTGATCGAGGTACGTCCATGGCTGGGTTTCGTTATCATTTAGGAGACAATAGCTCTATTGGCGCAATTAATTATTTTACCTGGGACACCTTCAATATATTTTATAGTGAATTTAACTTTCTTAAGAAATGGAATGAGGAAATTGTTTCTAGGTTTTCTGGGCAATTCACAAATCAAGCTAGTGTTGGTGACGATTTAATTGGTGAGTTTGATACCAATCAATATGGGGTGCGGGTTAGAACGAGCTATAAAGACGCGATTCTCAGTTTGGCTGCAACCAACACCGGTACTGGCGCTGCGATACAAAGCCCCTTTGGAGGTAGACCAAGCTATCTTTCATTGATGCGTCAAGATTTTGATCGCGCCAATGAAATAGGATTTTTAGTAGGCCTCTCTTATGATTTCTCTCGCTTAGGTCTACCAGGCTTAAGCGCATTTTCCAATTTTGCTTGGGGCAATAACGCGGAAGACTCAAACACCAAGGAAAACTTACCTGATGCTACCGAATATGATTTTACCGTGGATTATCGCCCAAAAATGGGTGCACTAAGCGGAGTTTGGCTACGGATGCGATACGCGTATGTTGATTTTGAGGGTGGTGAAAATACAGAAGAAACAAGAGTAATTTTAAATTATGAATTACCGTTTTGACCAAAGAATATTTACATCAACCACTTTGAGACAACATTGATGTAAAAATTAATGGTAGCTGTATTCAAAATATCAATAAGGAAGAATTTAATGATTGGTTTGAAACCAGTGAGCGTGATCATTTAGAACACATGATGCAGCCTGCGAATGAGGATTGGATTGATCTGGTTAAAGAGATCTAAGTTCTATGACTGCTTCCGACCCAAAGCGGACATTTAGAGTTGCATAGTTCGGGTAATTATTGATGTATTAAACGAGAATTTATTTGTATTAAAAAAATAGTCGGCTGAATGTTATAGCCAATACATAATTTATTAATATAGGTGCAACCAATGGCAGAAATAGAACTAAACGTATTCAACCGATTTCTTGAAATACTTCAGCACCAACCGGTGCTCACCTTACTTCACCAACAACCGGTGCTCACCTTATTTTTAATTCTGGGTATCGGGTATTTAATAGGTGGTATACGTATTGGAAGTTTTTCCCTTGGGCCTGTAGCTGGAGTTTTGTTTGCCGGACTTTTTCTTGGTCATTTTGATTTTAGTATGAGTCCTGGTGCACAAGCGGTGGGCTTTGCGTTATTCATTTTCTCTGTGGGTTATCAGGCGGGTCCGAGGTTTTTTGATGTGCTTAGAACTGATGGGCTAAAATATTTTTTACTCGCGGTAGTCATTGCTACAACTGGCTTTACCATTGCGGTCATTGCAACAAAAATCCTTTCACTTGCACCAGGCACATCCGCAGGATTGTTATCAGGCGGATTGACCAGTTCACCTACACTTGCCGCAGCACAAGAAGCCATTCGAGGCGGACAAATAACTCCACCTGACGGCTTAACCGCAGACGCCATGATTGGAAACGTCGCAACAGGATATGCAATAACCTATATCTTCGGTCTTGCTGGACTGATCGCAATTATAAAGTTATTGCCGCAAATGCTAGGTATCAACCTTGAAAATGAAGCTAAAGCGCTGGAAGTCAGAAGTGAAACTACATTAAAGCAAACTAACGTCTCGGCACGCATATACCGAGTAACCAATGAAGAAATCACAAAAATTCCTAACAAGGAACTAAAAGAGAATTATTGGGATAAAACCTCGGTGGTAAAGGTGAGAAGAAACGGCGAGATTCTGCAGCCTGGGTCAGAAGAATATCTTCAATTAGGTGATGAGCTACTCATTCTTGCACCTGTAGAATATTTTACAAATACCATTGCAAAAATTGGTGAGGAAATCACACCTGAGACAAGTACTGCACATATCACAGAAACGGCAAAAATTGTTGTTATTAACAAAAAAGCAGTAGGTAAATCCTTAGATGAATTACAAATCGCAATCAAGTACGGTGTGTTACTTACAGATATTTCACGTATGGGTATAGTGTTACCCCTTACTACCGATTTTAAATTAAACAAAGGTGATGTTCTCAGTGTAGTAGGCCCACATGAAAACGTTGACCTCCTAGGTGAAGAACTAGGTCATGTCGAGCGGGATATTGAAGAAACGGATATGGTCACTTTTGCTTTTGGAATTGCCATCGGCGTCGTTATAGGTTTACTCGCTATTACTATTGGTGAACTATCAATAGGATTAGGTTCGGCAGGCGGCTTACTTGCCTCCGGACTCGCCATCGGATACTTACGTAGTATTCATCCCACCTTTGGTCGTCTACCGCATGCAGCCCGCTGGATTCTAATGGAATTTGGCTTGTTGCTATTCATGACGGGCGTTGGTTTAAGGGCAGGTCGCGACATCATCGAAACTTTTGTTACTGCGGGCCCAACGTTAGTGTTGGCAGGTATCATCGTCACCGTAACACCTATTTTTGTTGGTTATTTTTTTGGTAGAAAAGTGCTGAAAATTCATCCGGTTTTGTTGTTTGGTGGTATTACAGGGTCAATGACCAGTGGCGCTTCCCTTAGCGTGGTAACCAAAGCTGCAAACAGCCCCATACCATCACTGGGTTATACCGGCGCTTATGCCTTTGCTAATGTCCTGCTCACCATTGCTGGCAGTGTAATATTATTATTCTAACTGTTGCATGGTCTAATTTTATTTAGACCAAGATTGTGGAATGGCAACCAGTGGACATGGCGCTTTACGCACGATTTGTTCCGTCGTGCTGCCACGCATTGCATCGAGTATGCCTTCATGGCCTTTAGTGGTCATAAAAATTGCATCTGCATTGAATTGATTTGCAGCAGAAATTATTTCTTCGACTGGATCTCCTGATCGAACTTCTTTTTTAAAATTCCATGCAGCGTTTTCAGGCAGGTCCAAATCTAGAAGCGTGGGGTCATTGCCAATATGCAGCAATATAATTTCAACGGTACCATCGACACCAAGTGCTTGAGCGGCTCGGGTTGCGTATACAATGGCTGCAGTCGGTGAAGGCTGGTGATCGATCGGTATTAGAATGCATTGTAAAGAAATATTCCCGTCTTCAAGTTGAATGAAGCTCTTACCCTCTGTAGGAACAAACATTGTTATGGTTCTTGATGTGTGCGCGATAGTTTCTGCCTTGGAGCGATTGATCCATCTTGGCAGGCCTTCCCGACCTTCCGTGGCTAATACAACTAAATCAATGGGATTACTATCTAAATACTTTAATATTGCTGAGGTTGTGTTTGTACTGGACGTTGCTACCTTCATTACACTTACACCCAGTTGGTCAAATACCGCTGATTTTGGGCTATCCTTTTCTAACAAGTTCCAGCGTTCTAAGGTTTTGCGTACAGACGGGAATTGTTTCCAACCGGATCCAACGTTTTGATTATTGCCTACGTTTAGAATTATGAACTCTGTCTGACGCAGTAAAGCAATGGCGAGTGCGTGTGCAAATGCTTTTTCACTTGCAGGTGAAAAATCTGTAGGGTGAAGGATCGAATTAATAAATGGAAGTTCTGAAGAATGCATTTATATTTATTTATATTTCTCTGGGACGTAATTTGTAAATAAGGGTTTGTCTGGGGTGCTTTCATCCCTTTCTTTTATCTTGGGAAGTTCAGGGGTTTCAAATGGAATTTCCTCATAAGGAATAACACTAAGTAAATGCGCAATGCAGTTTAAGCGTGCTTCTTCTTTGTTGTCTGCTTTCACGATGTACCAAGGCGCAAATTCTGTATCCGTTGCAGCCATCATTTTGTCAATGGCTTTGGTGTAATCCCACCAAAGGCAATAGGATTCGAGATCCATGGGACTGAGCTTCCATTGTCGCAAGGGATCGTTAATTCTTTTTAAAAAACGTTTTTCTTGTTCTTTCTGGCTAACATCGAAAAAATACTTAATAAGGGTAATGCCTGAGTGTACAAATGCAGCTTCGAGTTTAGGGGTGTAGAACATAAAATCCATATACTCTTCATCGGTGCAAAAACCCATCACTTTTTCGACCATTGCACGATTATACCAACTACGGTCAAACAAAATTATTTCGCCTCCAGCAGGCAATTGGGAGATGTAGCGTTGAAAATAAAGTTGAGATTTTTCTCGCTCCGAAGGAGTAGGCAATGCGACAACATGGAAAACTCGTGGACTGACGCGTTCGGTAATGCGTCGGATGACACCGCCTTTACCGGCAGCATCGCGACCTTCAAAAATGATTACAATTTTAGCTTTTGTTTCTTTTACCCACGCTTGTAATTTAACCAGCTCGACTTGAAGTTTGCGCAGTTCTTTTTCGTATTCTTCTTTTTTCATTACACCATAATTATTGTTATTTTGAGGTGTTAAAAAGGTGCTGCTATCAAATCAGTTACTACAATATTCATGTTTAATCAAGATTAAACATGAATCAATACTAAAACATAATATATTTAAGGGTACTTTTTTGATATATAAGCACAAAAGTAAAAGCTTTTTTTATTAATTTTAATTTTAGATCCTAACTAACAGTTTTAGGTGCTGAAAGTCGGAAAAGCGTGGCATAAAACACTGGTACCATGATCATCGTTAATATGGTCCCAAAAGTTAAGCCCGCCATAATCACCACCGCCATACCAACCCAAAATACATCTTGTAGTAATGGGATTACTCCTAATACGGTGGTTGCGGCCGCTAATACCACAGGCCGTAGACGCGACACCGCCGCATCAATTAACGCGGGATATGGTTCAGCACCTTCTTCCAAATTAAGGTTTACTTGATCGAGCAAAACGATCGCGTTTTTTATCATCATTCCCACGAGGCTCATTGCTCCCAGTAAGGCAACGAATCCAAAAGCAGCACCAGAAATTAAAAGCCCCCAAGTAAGCCCTATCCATACAAAAGGAATCGTAAATAATATTACAAGTGGAGGTTTATAGGCATTAAACAATGCAACGATTATAACTGCCATTAAAGCAAGTGCCGGAATTACACCAGGTATAAGTGATGCTTGTGAATCTGCTGAATCTTCTTTTTCAGCCCCCCATTCTAAGGTAAATCCAGGGGGAGTCTTAATGGCTTCAAATTTTTCTCCAACGTTACGCACAAGTGAAGGCAAAGTAATACCGGGAATGGGATTTGCTTGAATTGTTATTGTTGGTCGCCGATTTCGACGAATAAGTATAGGGTCTTCCCATATCGGAAGTATATCGTCGACAACCTGTGAGATAGGAAGAGATTCAGTTGATAATGATCCTTGCAGTTGTAGTACATCTAATGCAGCTACATTTTGGCGCTCCTCTTCTATATTTCGCATTACGATTGGGATTAGATCATCTCGTTCACGATACAAACCAATAATGCGTCCGTCATAAGCTCGTTTAGTCGTGTTGGCAATATCCATTCGAGTAATTGCAGACCAGCGTGCACGTTCTTGGTTGTATTTCGGCTCAATAGCCTGCGTTCGTTGTCGCCAATCTGTTTGATAAAAACCTGCTAAGGGCTCATGTTCTAAGATATTAAACCCTTCATTTGCAATGGACCTAAGTTCACCCGGATCCACCCGCGCAGGTCCAGAAATTCTGTATTCAAATTTCCAAGTATTACTCGGACCCACACCATATTTGCGCATAGGCACAATAGCATCGGGATATTGATCTGCAAGCCAGGGAGTGAATTCTGCAATTAAACTATCAATTTCTTTTCGGTCATGCATGTTGACAATGATTTGTGCATAGGATGCGTTGTTTCCTTCTGGTTCAACTGGCAGATAAAATCGTGGTGGTCCTGCGCCAACAAATGAACTGATATCATCGACACGCTCATCATCTAATAACTTTTGTTCAAGAGCTTTTAAGTTTTCTGAAACCGTTTGGATTCGCGTACCTTGTGGTGCCCAGTAGTCAATCATGAATTTCTTCATGGAAGAATCTGGGAAAAACAATTGGGTTACAAAGCCAAAGCCATAAAACGAGATCAACAAAAGTCCAATCATTCCACCTATGGTAAGCCAACGCATTTGGATGGCACGATGTAATATATTTTTAAATCCTAAATAAAATTTTCCGCTATAAGGATCTTCCCCAGAATCAGATCCTTCAGGTGTGGGTAACATATCCATGCATTGAATGGGAGTAAGTGTAATACTGATTAACCAACTCGAAAGTAGCGAGATCGCAACCACAGTAAATAAGGTTCGGCAATACTCACCCGCAGACTCAGTCGAGGCAAAGATAGGGTAAAACGCCATTACCGCAATTACGGTTGCACCTAATAATGGAATCGATGGCAAACTCGCCGCCTCAATGGCTGCCTTGGTGCGTTCCATGCCTTGATTTAAACGCACTAGTATCCCATCTGCGACTACAATGGAATTATCTACCATCATGCCTAATGCGATAACCAGTGCGCCTAATGACATTCTTTGTAAATCAATACCAAATAGTGCCATTAATACAAAGGTGACAATAATAGTCATAATTAGCGCTGTACCAATTATGACTCCCATGCGCCATCCCATTGTTAAAGCAAGTACGACCAACACGATCGCCACCGCTTCAGCTAAATTAATAAAAAATCCTTTTACCGATGTATTAACAATGTCTGACTGCCAGTGCACACGATGTACTTCAATACCAATGGGCAGTACTTGCTCAAGTTCTTTAAGTTTTGCATCAACTGCTTTGCCCATCGTTACAATGTTGACTCCGGATATATTGCTGAGAGAGATGCCAATGGATGGAACCCCGTTGTAACGCATAAGAGTGCTTGGCGGTTCGCGATAACCTCGACGCACGTTAGCAATATGTCGTATTCGAATCAGCTCAGATGAATCAATGGATTTATTTTGAAGCAGATTGATCAGGGTATCAGCCAGGCTTGGTCGTATTGCCAAATCTGCAATGTCTTCTGGAGACTGAAACTCGCCGGTGGGCGTGATACGTATACGTCTGTCCTGCAGGTCTACGCTACCAGCATCCACCACAACATTTTGTTGTTTCAGGGTGGCAACAATATCCGCTTCTGTAATTCCCAATTGGCTGAGTTGTGTTTCAGATACATCAGCATAGATAACTTTATCTTGCACTCCCCATAGCTCAACCCGTGCAACGCCTTCAACAGTATTTAACTCTTTTCGTAAAACATCATCAGCATAGTCTTCCAGTTCGGCGTAGGTGAAGCCATCCCCGGTAATCGCCAGTACATGTCCATAAACATCTCCAAAGGAGTCATTCACAATGGGTGGTCCAGCACCAGGTGGTAATTTTTCAAGCGAGTCCTCTACTTTACGTCGAAGCTCATCCCATATCTGTGGCAACTTATCTGCCCAAAATTCTGCTTTAATTTCGACCTTAATGGCCGACAAACCCGCTCTGGAATCAGATTCGACATAATCCAATTGCGGTATCTCTTGGATTGCTTTTTCCAGTAAGTCTGTGACTTCAAGCTGAACTTCTTTTGGGCTTGCACCGGGATAGGGAGTGATAACAACAGCAGTCTTAATAGAAAATTCTGGATCTTCGAGTTGGCCCAGGTTAGTGAATGCTGCTATACCAGCAAGAAAGAGTAAGCCGGTGACAAAATATGATGTCTTTTTGTTTTTGATTGTGAAGGCAGTGAGATTCACAAGACTACTCCAAGGTACTTTGTTGTATTTTCACCTTTTGACCTTCAAATAAGTAATGTACGCCTGCTGAAGCAATCCATTCACCCTCATTTAATCCTGAGAGAATTCGAATACCGTGTTCTGATAGCTTACCTATTTCAACTTGACGTTTATTAACAGTAGAGCTGGCCTCATCAATGATCCAAACAAACGTATTGCCACTGGTTTCGTCTGTATAGATAGACATTACGGGAATCTCTACGCCCGTTGATTGTATCCCTCGATCCTTTGGTGGTTTGCCCGAAGCTTTGCCTGCCATACCGGGTAGAATTTTTATGCCTTCCGGTTGTTCCATGACTAGCGTGACCGGATAGGTGCGTGTGGTTGCCGAGGCTTCAGTGCCAATCTCTTTTATCTTTGCTGGAATTTCAGTGTCTGGAAAAGGATCAAAAACTACTTTTACATCTTCTACATAGGGCGCCAGCGAAATTAAACTTTCCGGAATATTAACCACCATCTCAATACTTGAATCATCTAAAATTCGAAGGATCGGCTGTTTCGCTTGAACGTTTTCAAAGTTTTCTACATAGGTATTTACCACGTTTCCATCAAACGGGGCTTTCAAAAAAGTATAGGCAAGCTGATCTTGTGCGGACTCTAGGTCTGCTTGAAAAGACTTTATATTTGCACGTGCTGAATCACGTTGTTCACGTTTGCGGTCAACCGCAGTTTGACTGGTAGCCCCCGGATCTTGTTTTAAAATATTCAATTCGCGTTGGTACTCACTTTCAGCTCGTACAGATGATGCCTTGGCATTATCAAGCTTGGCTTTAGCGGATTGCACCGCGACTTCAAAATCTCTTGGATCAATTCGCGCAACAAGTTCGCCTTCTTTGACTTGATCACCGACTTTAACAAGAAACTCAATCAACGGCCCAGCTACACGAAAGGCTAAATCAATTTCTTGCGTGGCCTTGGCGCGACCCGGGAAATTCCTCTGTGCAAATTGGCCAGGACTTGGGATTTGAAATGCCCGAACTGGGCGTATGACTTCTTTTTCTTCTGCTTCTTGCTTTGAGCAAGCGTATATTGAGAATGTAACAATAAGTAATGAAGCAATTTTTAATGTAGTGAATAAAAACTGTCTCTTCAAGAAATTTAACATTACTTTTTCCTTTGCAGGTTTTCTTATTTTAAAGTTTCAGACAATTATTTATTGTTGTTTTACTTATTTTGCCTGTTCTGAGTTCACATAATTTTTATGATATTAATAAATTTAAAAAGATATTATTCAGCTAGATATTTTCCCCAATCAGTTCTTTCACGCATCGTTTCTTTCATTTCATCTTTTACATAATCTTTGTCTTTACGAATTTGCCATCCACCGCCTAAAGCTTTGTACATAGCAATGAGGTTTGCCACAATATCACCGCGCGTTTGTGTCCAAATATCTTGCTGATCAACCAGAGAAGTCTGAGTTTCGATTACTCGTTGATAATCCGTGACACCATCGCGATATTGCAATAGTGCAAGCTCTACCGATCGTGCTGCAGCATCGACACTTTCATTTAAAAATATCTCTGTTTCTTGTGCATAAAGAAAACCAACCATGGCATCTTCCACCTCGCGTGCAGCACGTAAAACCGTATCTTGATAATTTACAATTAACTGTTGGAAACGCGCATCTTGTACGCGGACCTGATTTTTTATTCGGCCATAGTTAAAAATTTTCCAGGTAAATAACGGGCCGCCAAAGAATTCTAAACTATTACCATCGAATAACTCATCTATACCATCGTTTCCTGATCCCGTAGTGTTAGTGCCACTACTACTTCTTAAACCTATAGAACCAAATAAAGAAAAACTTGGATACAACTCAGCCTGTGCAACACCAATTAAGGCACTTTGTGCCGCAGCTTCTAATTCAGCTCTGCGTATGTCGGGGCGTCTGCGTAATAATTCTGCTGGAATTCCCACCGCAACTTCAGATGGTGCTGCGGGAATGGTGCTTGCTTCACCCAGAATATCGCCTAATTCATTGGGAGGCATGCCTAAAAGGATGCTGAGTGCATACTTTGCTTGCCGCTCACCAGCTTGAAGTTGAGGGATCGTTGCCTGTGTATTTCGTAATAATGTTTTGGCTTGTTGCACATCGAGTTCAGTGGTTGCGCCATTTTGAAAGCGTACCTCTGTTATTTTCAAGCTTCGTTTTTGTAAGGTGACATTCTGTTGCGCCAATTGTATGCGTTTTTCAAACGTGCGGATGATGACATATGCATTCGCTACTTCTGCTAACAAGCTGACTAAGAAATCGTCGTAAGCCGCCATATTTGCGAACAAATTAGCATCAGCTGACTCAATTCCACGCCTAAATTTCCCCCAA
>JBFGJY010000056.1:0-16908 GCA_041576975.1 Gammaproteobacteria bacterium
AATGTCTGCTTTTGACCCAAAGCGGGAATTTAAGGTTTAAGCGAATGAGTTATGTTTCGCTTCGATGAAAATACTAGTTTTCCTTACTTTGGCAGTGTTGTTTAGCGCTTCATCGACTGTCAGAATCATTTATTCTATGTATATGTAACCCTTCATATGTTTCTCTTGACCTCGCGCAGTGCGTACTCATTTTACAACGAGCGCCTCCCTATATAAGGCGATGACAAGGAAGTGTTCGTGAAAGCTGATCTTATAAAATATAAGGACTATACCATTCTGTTTAATGCCCATGAGCTAGAATCTGGGTGTTTTTGTCCTATCGCAACACTTTTCAAGTCGGGGGAGAAAGCCATTACGCTAAATATAAAAAGGACGTTTGCAGAAAGAGATCAAGCGCTCTCGTTTGCATTGGGTGTTGCAGAGGCGGCTGTAGATGCAATGCTAAAAGGAAAGAAACCAGATTTTATGTTACTTGGAAGTGAGTGCTGAACCATTTACATTCCTTCACGTAAACTATTAGCTCAAATTTTAAACGACTGTTTTTGGCCGTAACCAGTTATGAAAGAATTTAATCCTATTGAGGACGTAGAGGATAGCGACTTTGTTCTTGATAGTGGCGTGTGGCCTGACTTCCATGACGCCGAGATTCATAATTTAAGTATATGGCGAGGTGATGTGCAACCTGATGATGATGTATGGATCGGCCCAGTCGTTGAAATAACGTTGGAGTTATGCGCATTGAAAAATCCTTATATGGTTGTTTTAAAGTTTCATGATTGTGAATCGATAAAATTGGAGGGCTTCAATCATCAAAATGCAGTCAACGATTTGAGGTTCAAATTTGAAGAAAGAGGTACACAGACTAATAATGAACCTTTAGCTCCATATATATCTGTTAATTTTGAGCCAGCATTTGGTGCTTCTCTATCCTTTAAGTGTTTTAGAGTGCAAGCGATAAATTATAATGAAGAATATTGAATGACCGCTTTCGACCGTAAAGCGACAACAACTTGATTGGACTATAAGAGAGTTTCATGAACATAACATTGTACGAGGCTCCAACTTCACGCGCACAACGTTGTAGATGGATATTAGCTGAAGTGGGCGCAACTTATGAATCTGTTTCGGGACGAGATGTAATTGATAGTGATGGGCTCAAAAAGATACACCCATTAGGGAAAGTACCTGCAGTCGTAATTGATGGCAAAGCACTAATTGAATCAGCTGCAATATGCACCTACATAGCCGATCAATTTCCTGAGAAAGGACTTATTGCAAAACCTGGAACGTGGCAACGTGCGCTCCACGACCAGTGGGTGTGTTTCTGTCTGAGTGAAATGGAAGCTTGGCTTTGGAGTACGGCTGTGAATACATTCGTTTTACCAAAAGAAGAACGGATCCCTACTGTCTTTGAGCAAAATGCCAAGTTGTTTTCTGCTTCTGCTGCTGTTGTTGATCAAGCCTTAGAGAACAATGATTATCTAGTTGATAATCGGTTCTCTGTCACTGACATCATAATGGGATTCACGATTAGTTGGGCTAATTATTACAAGCTAATTGAGCCGTTTGAAAACTTACAGAAATATCTTGATCGATTATGTGAGCGGCCACATTGTTCATTAAAGAAAGAATGATGCTTTGGAATGCTCGCTTATAGTGTCGACGCTGACACGATATTTAGTGATTAATCATCACTCCACCTACTGGTCATCACCGCCCACTCCAAGCTTATTCGCCAAGTAATAATCGAGGCTGAGCCGCCCCGGCCCTGTAGTCATAAGCCAAACGAACAAAATCACATACATCACCTGCGGTAAATAAAGGAACCAACTCATCCAGTCGAGGAATCCAATCCCTTTGGGGATAACTTGATCAATTTCCACCGTCACGATAGCAACGATCATAGCTATAGTTAGTGCAATTGCACAAAAGGTCGAAAAAAAACCTATTATCAGTAACAGCCCACCAAAAAACTCTACACATGCCAGAAACAGTGCCATGAACTCAGGATATGGCATCCCAATTTCAGTCATCAGATGGATAAGATCCTCATGCTTGGCAACATCAAAAAGTTTGTGATAACCCGAGACGGCAAAAAACATACCTAGCGAAATTCGCGCAACAAAGACCGGCAGCCATTCCCAACGCCGATCGCCGGTCAGCACGATTTTGATCAAAGGATTGAGTAGGGAAAGCATAACTAATTCTCCTCTGTTGTTAATTTATTAGACGTTTTTTTGTCTTCTTGATATGCGGGCACAGTTATACACCCTTAAACCCAGTTCTACACTCGGCATCCAAGGCAGGCACGGCTTTTTTCGAAGGCAATGTGTCCGGCTTCGACATCTCAGCGGTTTTCCTTTGGTGCGATGCAAAGAAAGATATTGCAATTCCAATCATCAGCACTGCGCCCCCGATGTACTGGGCCTGCGTGGGGCGCTCTCCGAGGATTAGGAATGCACCGAGCACACCGGCCACCGGTGCAAACGATGTTGCAAGCGACACATCAATCGAGCGTGATTTGCGAACACCGGTATCCCATGCCAGCTGGCCGCTGACGATAATGATCCCACCATAGAGAACCATCCATTGCCATAGAAGAGGTGACGTCAAATCGACAAAATGTTCGGGGCCGAACAGATAGGATGCGATAATAAAGAAGGCTATGGTTCCAACGGCGCTTCGAAATACACTGAATATACCAAGCGGGACGCCCTTAAGCCGCAGTCGAGCAACAATTATGGAGGCGGCATAAGTGATGGCAGCGAGCGCGGCATACAATTCGCCGCGACCAATCATAAAATCGTTCGACTGGGGCTGTAGCAGAACCGAGATTGCTACACCCGTGAGACAGATGACGGAGCCGATGAAGGACCACGGACCGATACGATCTTTGAAAATCAACCATGCAAATAAAAGCATAAGAGGTGGCTCAATCTGGCTGACCAGGACCACGCTGGTAACCATTGTATTTTCGATGGCGATAAAAAATAGCGAGGGTGCGATGCAATTGGCAAGCAGCGCCAAGAGGAACAGAAAGGACCAGTCAGACTTGGACAGTTTGTTCAGATTTTCGTGGGTCCACACTCTGTAATGCACGGCAAACAGTACAACCACAGCGCATGCGTTACCAGCGAATAGAATATTGCAGAACGAAATTGCATTGCGGCCATCGATTGCGTGCTGCGCACCTAATTCAGCAAGTACACGCACAATTGAACTTGCTGCTCCAAAAACCAGAATGGCATATCCCAGAAGTGCTAAGCCTGGCATACGACCAATCATTAATTCATACGCTTCGCGAGTATAGGAGTGTAGATGATATTAGGTGTTTTTATTATGAACAGATAAGGTAGAGAAAGTCCGCTGAGTTGTCAATCACACGCATTATCGCCTGAAAATCGCGGCTACTTCGAGTGTCGTTTTTATTTGATCATGAATAGCAGCTTTTGACCATAAGTAGAAATTCGAGTATTTCGACATCAGCAAAGTTTATTGCCGTATAGTTAGTTGATCGCCTTCATGGCTTACAGATAGGTATCGAAGAAAAGACATTCCCAATAAAATTTCGTCGCCCTGAATATGTGGATTAACATCGGCTTTAATATCATGCAAAGTAATATCACCGATACTGACGGTATCCAGTGTGGTGGCGTATACCGTAACTGTGCCATTTGCAGTCGATGCTAATAATGGTGCGCCTTTTTTTAATCCTACTTTTTTTGCAACATTCTCAGGTACAGAAACATAACTCGCACCAGTATCGACTAAAAATTTAACTTTTTTATTATTTATTTTCCCGGTAGCCACATAATGACCATGGGTACTGCTTTGTAAAATTATTTCTTTTACGCCCCCGGGAAGCACCTGTGTCTGCACATTTTGATTTGGATTGCGTTTGTTAGTTTCTAATACACCAAAAAACCAAACCATCAAGACAAACACTAGAGCCCATGTGGCATAGATCATACCTTTGCCAATTCGTCTAGTTTGTTGCCGAGAATCTTCGTTCATAATTAAGTATTTTTTAACATATATATAGACATGCTATGCTAAGGCTAAACTATAAAATAGGTTTTTATAATCATGACTATAGATAAAGCGCGCGAATTATTGCGTAAGCAGTCACAAATTGCCGGTGGTTATACTAAGAATGGCGCCAAGCTCATATTAGCCGAAGTACAGAAAGAGCATAAACAAAAAGTCGTGGATTAATTAATTCGAGAATTAGATTTAGAAACAATGTTTGATTTTAAACCCGGCACGGTCTTCAAAGGTCTAACTTCGGGCTAGATTCCTACGATTAAATAGAATTAAATTTTCAACAATAATTTATCTGAATACTATAAACACATGCGTAACTAGGACTTTCGACAATATGAAGCAATTAAAGCAGTTTTTTCATCTGGCAATCTTTACTTTATTACTAGGCATTGCAGGTGTTTCTCATGCAAGCACACTAGAGCAAGTACTCAAGACAGGAACTTTGCGCGTTGGAGTATCGCTCTTTGAACCATGGGCGATAAAAAATCAAACAGGGAACTTAGATGGATACGAGGTTCAAATAGCTAAACAACTTGCTAAAGATATGGGAGTAAAGCCTGAGTTTAAAGTGCTTGAATGGGAAAATTTGATCGAGACATTAGAAGCAAAACAAATCGATATTATTATCGCAGGTATGGCGATCACTCCAGAGCGTGCACTTCGAATCAACTTTTCCAGTCCTTATGCAAGTTCAGGTATTAGTATTGCTGCCTGTTTAGCACAAACTACGAACATGAACTCACTTGATGAATTAAACAATCCAAAAGTAACTATTGGTGCCGTATCAAACACGGTTTCAGAACAACTTGCCGGTCAAGTTTTTAACAAGGCAAAAATAAAGTCTTTTGTAAAAAGCGAAGATGCGATAAACGCAGTACTAGAAGGTGAAATTCATGCATTAGTAGAGTCATCACCGATTCCACAATTTTTAGCCTTAAAACATCCTGATCAAGTCGATGTGCCCCTAAGTAAACCACTGCTCAGTTACAAGACGGGAATGGCAGTAAATAAGGGAGAGCAAGATTTTTTAAACTATTTAAATGCCTGGATCACTGCAAGGGATGCGGAAGGTTGGCTGCCTGCCAAACATAAATATTGGTTTGAGTCCTTAGAATGGCAAAAGGAATAAACTTTGCAACCAAAACTCTATTCTATTGACCAGCTACAACGAGAATATTTCTTTGCATTTGCATTGCTTTTATTAATATCCACCATTGTACTTGCAGACCCAAATTCACAATTAGATCTTCCTGAGGAATTTAACACCTTAAATGTAGATACTATTTTTAGCCGCGGTGAAGAATGGCGTAAGCCTAAGTCAAAAGAAAATGAATGGCGCAAACCCAAACAAGAACAAAAAAGGGAGGTACGCTGGGGCGCCAAATCGATTTATGAAGGAAATAATCAATTAGACCCGATTACCCCTAGTGCAAAAAGTGGGGGTAGTGCACTCAATACTCCAGAGGCAGCGCCACAATTTGAGTTGCGGTTTTAAACATTTAATCTACTTTTACGTCACGCAATTGTCTCGCTGCATTCTCTGGGCTAACGGTACTCACAAATAATCCTGAACCTAACTCAAACCCAGTAGGTATGCTGGTACGAGGACAAATTTCTAAATGCCATAGATAACTATCATGGTGTATCTTAAATTCATCCCCATGCGGGATAGAATGTAAAAAATAATTATATTGCGCACCGCCAATAACTTTGTTTAGACGTTGCATCGTACGTTTAAGTATCAATGCAAAATCTTGCAAATCATCATCACTACACGCTAAATAATCTGCTTGTGGAAACAATGGAAATATTTGCACTTCCCATTCAAAACGACTCGCAAAAGGTTTAATTGCAATAAACCGTTTACTTTTTTCAATGACATATTGTCCTACACTGATTTTACGCCGCACTTCACCTGATTCACGATCATAAATCGTTGCCTCAAAAGTAAGTGCTTCATCTACTAAATGTGCAAAAATATTTTTATTATATTTTTGAAAATGGTTATACGAATGGTGCAGCTCATTGGAAACGTTTTCAGGCACAACCGGCATCGCAACTATTTGGCTATGTGTATGCGCAATACTTGCACCCGCTGCCGATCCAAAATTTTTAAAGATTAGTACATACTTAATACGTGCATCACTCTTATATAATACTTGCATGCGGTCTCTATACATTTTGAATAACGCATACAAATGTTGTTGAGACATTTCATCTACATGTATGGAGTGGTTGTCATGGTCTATAACTACTTCATGACGCCCATAGCCATCAATTACATGCTGCAAGCCAAAACTTAAGTTTTGTGAGATTTTTTGATCACTCAATACGGGAAATAAATTTTCTACAATCCGGATTTGCCACTCCTGCTCATCTGGCCAACTATCAAGAGTTGGTGGCGTTTGCGCTTCATTGCCTTTACAAAATGGGCAATCAGCCAGCCGCGGTTCAGTACTCGTTGAGCATGGTTGTTCTTGCTTACGAGGGCGTAATCCGCGCGCTGTCGAAACCAGTACTGATTCCGTGGGAACAATAGGGTTAATGCGAATTTCTCTGTATTCATCTCGTTTGGATGATTCGTTCATTTTTATTGTTTCGGCATTTAAAGATATTTTCATAAATAGAGGCAATATCTTTAGAGGTGCAAAAAAGAATTCATTTATAAGTTCTTTTTTTAGGAATTACATTCCTAACACCACCTCTTGGGTCAACAACGTCTCCCTCGTATCTAGGTATCAGGTGAATATGTGTATGTGGTACCGATTGACCCGCGACTTTGCTTACGTTAATACCAATATTATAGGAATCGGGCTTATGGTCTTTTTCAATAATTTGCTTCGCGAGATTAACTGCATCCCATAATTCTGTTATTTCTTGCTTGGTACAATCAAAATAGTTTGGAACATGTCTATTTGGAACTATAAGTAAGTGCCCAGGAGATGCAGGGTACTTATCCTGACTAATAAAGGTCAGCTCACCTTCATAAATCAGATCAACTTTTCGACAAAAAATACAATTAGAAGACATAAAATGAAGTTTCGGGGATTTTCAGATTTATCTACTTATATCCTCATCAAACAGATACAGTTACATAAGGGCCTCCCATCTCTTAACTATGTCAAAAAATGTACTACAATGAAAGTAGCCTTCAATTATTTGATATATGTAGCTACGACATGGACAGTTTTGCCGAATTTATTCAAAGCAAAGGCTTTCAATCCATCTTTTCAATTACCAAAAATGAAACAAAAGAATTAATTGATGATGAAAATAAACGTTTGCAATTTGCCATGCGTTTTTTAAAGCAGGTTTTATTTGGCGAAATAACCATACCGATGCATGAGAATGCCTGTGAACAACACGTAACCGAACGCAAGGAGATTTGGTCTAAACGAAAATAGGAAGCCACCAAGCAATGGCGTGAACAACAGGAAGAGCAAAAGTACATTGAAAAATGATGTTGATATAATTTATTCGATACTATATCTATTTTCCCAACCCACCCATGTCAAAATCGCGGCTAGTTAAGTTATTGGCCAGCTGATCAGACTTATTTGACCAGCTTAGCAAACAAAATACTGTTTGCTAAGACTTATCAATGATAAAAGACAAACTCAACCGAATTTTTTCTGCGCCGGCAGACAAATTTCTACGGCGCCATATATACATTTCGTGATAGTACAAACTACAAATAATAATGTATGAGCTAAACGACTTAAAAGTTCTAATCAAATCAAAAACGCCGATTGTTGTCGTCGAGACACATGAGGAAGCGCGTGTATTGCGATTGTTTACTCAGCTAGTCATTGAATTTCCAGAACATCTTTACAAATGGGCTATTACTGAAGGTTTACAAAGAATCGATGTAAAAGACATGCAACCGCAGGCATTTAACAAAGCCCCGCTTTAAGTATTACGAAATATTAGCAGCGCATCTACGTCAGGTATATTTTTATTCTTGGATTTTCACCCATATATGGAAGACCCTTTTAACAGTCGCACCATAAAGGAAATTGCTTTACAACATAATGAAAAACCCAATACGTTAGTATTTGTAAGTCACAATTTAAAAATACCCGTCGAATTAGAAAAGTTTGTTGCTCATTTTGAATTACGCCTACTCACTACTAAAGAGCTACGCAACATCATCATTAAAGAAGCTATTCGTTGGCAAGGGAAACACAAGACTAATCATATAATACAAGATGATGAGGTCGTTGAATTATTGGCACGCAATTTAACTGGTTTACCACAACAAGATGTGCGCCGACTTGCACGTCATGCTATAGCTGATGATGGTGCACTTTCAAAAAGTGATTTACCTGAAATCATGACTGCAAAATATCGCCTACTCAGCAAAGATAATGGCCTATCGTTTGAACATGACACGGCGAAGTTTTCGGATGTGGCAGGTATGAAAAAACTGAAAAAATGGCTACAGCAACGCAAAGATGTGTTCATTGCCGAAAAACCTCCTAAAGGATTAGATCGACCGAAAGGTCTATTGCTCAACGGTGTGCAAGGTAGTGGGAAAAGTCTTACCGCAAAAGCAATTGCAGGTGTGTGGAACCTGCCATTACTACATTTAGACATTGGAAGTTTATTTAATAAGTTTATTGGTGAAACTGAAAAAAACCTACGCGATGCCATTAAAACCGCTGAAGTCATGTCGCCTTGTATACTGTGGATCGATGAAATAGAGAAAGGCATCAGTACTGGAGATGACACAACGGGCACCAGTGATCGAGTACTAGGTACAATATTGACCTGGATGGCTGAGCGTAAACACCGTGTTTTTCTAGCCATAACTGCCAACAATATCGAGGCATTACCACCTGAACTCATTCGCAAAGGTCGCTTAGATGAAATATTTTTTGTCGATTTACCTGATCACAATACGCGCAAAGAGATCTTTCGTATCCATTTAAATAAACGAGAAGTTTCAAGTGACAGTTTTGATTTAGAAAGACTCGCACAAATAAGTAATGGGTTTTCAGGTGCGGAAATCGAACAATCTGTAGTTTCAGACTTATACGCTGCGCATGCTGAAAACTCTCCACTTAAGCAAGCGCAACTTTTGGAAGAACTGCTTAGCACTAAGCCCTTATCGGTAGTAATGGCCGAGAAAATCGCCAGCCTACGTGCATGGGCAAGCGAACGTACCGTGAGTGCAAATTAATTAAACAGTAATTCTAAAAATTTGTATCAATGTACAGCTCTACTCCATTAAGAAACATCTGCACAGCAAGCATGATCAGAATCATACCCATTAGTCTCTCAAATGCGCGCGCTCCCTTTTCGCCTAAATACTTAAAAAACCAAGGTGATGGAATAAGAATCAACGAAGCTATACACCATGATATTGTAAGAGCAAGCACCCAGGTAAGTGTATTGGCAGGCTGACTACTTCCTAATATCAACACTATCGCTATTGCTGCAGGTCCAACTACTAGCGGCATAGCTAAGGGCACTAAAAATGGATCTTCAGCTCTATCCACGATTTTCATGCCGATGGCAGGGAATACCATCCCTAAGGCAACCAATAAAAGAATGATCCCACCGGCAATATGTAGTGTTGACACTCTAAGATTTAAATAAGACTGAACATAGTCTCCAAGTAACAAAAAGACGAGTAGCAATATGTATGCAAATACAAGCTCTCTACTAATAATTTTCACACGATCATGGATTGATTTATTGCTTAATATGGAATTAAAGACAGGTAAATTACCAATTGGGTCCATAATTAAAAATAACAATACTGAGGCCTGAGTTAAATTCATTTGAAAATAAATCTGATCATTGTATTTATGATTATAAATTTATATAAATATTTTAAACTGTAGTGCATTTAAAATTGGCAACTTTTGTATAAGCCAAAAGCTCCAGAGGTTATATTTTGCAATTCACTTGAAATACTCTGTGAATAGTGAATTACATTTAAATATTGACCATCAATTGAAAATAATAAGTCACGAGTTTCTTCTGATTTATCCCATTTTAAATATGTATGCGCAATTAAAATCTCTGTTTCATTGACTTGCTTATATTGTTCCCAATTTATTTCAGCAATATCTACATTATGCTGCAGATGATGTTTAAAGTAATTTAATTTTGCTTGTTCCAATTGTTCTCTTCTACTTTTTAAACCACTTAAATTTGCTAGCTTATGGTGATCAAGATGCAGATGGTCTACACGCCACAATAAGCCTGTATCAAGCTTGAAGGTAACAGTTTCGCCTATGGAATTACTACGATCGGAAATCTTTAACTGTGTACTAAATGCACCCCCAGGTAATTTACATTTAAAGGATTCACTTGGTGATACATAGTAGCCATGGCTTAGGTGTCCATTTAAGAGCAACAACACGCAACTAGAAATGGTGAAGATGCAAAAAGCAAGGTAAAAAAATTTAAGCGCAGAAAGCAAGAAACGCATAAGCTATATTGGAAACTCCATAAAGCTTGGCTAGGTATGCTGTGTGCTTATTAACTTCCTTGTGTATGATTTACTCAAGGAATATCTTTAACTAATGAACCTAGAACCTCACTAAGATCAGGATCCAATAATATCCTTCTTCTTTCTTCCATCACTTGAGTCACTTCACCGCAGTAAAACTGGTTATTTTGGAATTTGCTGATAAACGCTTGTTGTTCTTCAACAGATAAAGAACTAAACGCTTGCTCGCCATTGATTTGTGAGGTTTTTAGCCTATCTAGTTCTTTAGCAATTTGAGATTTATAGGTTACTGCAGACTCTCGGGTTTGCACTTTTACTAGGAGTTCTCTTAAATGGGTATACTCTTCAGCAAAACTTCCTCCATGTTTACTCACACGTTCCCCAGCATAACCCTCTAATGCTGCCAGTAAAATCACAATTATGAATAATAAGTAAAATTTCATTAATGCATTCTAAAATGTAAATTTATATACCCAAAGCTAAGCTCTTATGTAACGCATATTATGAGAGAAGTGAAGTAATTTCATGCATACGTGGCAAGTAAGCAAGGGCTTGTGAAAGCTCGAATGGGCATTAGTTGTACTTATACGAAATCATACCTAAAGTAATCAGTACTTCAAATAATTCGAACTATTATTTAAAACAGGACTATCATGATTAAAGTCACGTAAGTAAATATGCAATTTAGAAAAGCGAAATGGATAAAACTGAACACCATATACCGGCCGAATGCTATTTGGATATTGTAGGGTTAGCTTACAAGTTAATTGATTCTGCTAAAAAACAACTAAACAAATATTTACGTAAACACCACATTAAGTTTGCCCATTGGTACTTGCTTAAATCAATCATGTTCGATGGCGTAAAAACACCATCTGCGCTTGCGCTATGTATGGGTATCGATCGCGCCGCAGTAACACGTTTATTAGATGACCTTGAGATGCGACTATTGATCTTACGCAAGCCAAATAAACAAGATAGACGTGTCGTAACTATCGAGCTTACCGAAAAAGGTAAATCAATCGCTCATCAGGGTATAGAAATTTTAGTGAATCTACCTGATGCATTAAAAGGACGATTGAATGCTAATGAATTAAATACTATTCGGCAACTAGAAAACTACCACTGTGTAAATGAAGCAACACAAATTACTGCAGCCATTAGTTAATTTAGCAAAATCCTTGCTACAGGTAATAACACTTTTTGTTGTTAGGATACCTAGCTCTAACTTAAGCTCCAGGCGGTTGTAGAGGTGGGCCACCCATAATGAGATCAAGAGTGCTGCGCAATGCCCATGCCTTATCAGTAAAGCTTTCTTCATTTTCTGCCATTGCAAGACCTGCTTGCAAGGCATCACTCAATTCCATACATTCGTCTTTAATCGTAAACAATATTTTATAAACCGTTCCTTCATATATACGATTAGTCAGACTAGTCCCACCGGCGTTAAATACTCGGGTACCAAGCCGAATAGTTTCTGCAGTAGTTAATAAAACTGAATTAAAATGCGGACAGTTTTCTTTTATGCGTTCTCGAAACTGCCGTGGTGCCTCCGAAGCCTCTGTAAAAACTTGCTGTTGACGTTTTATGATTTCTTCTTCTGAAAGCGAAGTTTCCTTAATCGTAACTTTATCTTGTCCGGAAACTTTATTCTCAGTATCTAAACATGCCGTTAAACATAATATTAGAGATGCCATTGCCATACTAAAAATTAATTTCATATATCATCCTAATCAGACAATAAAGATGGTATTGAGCTATATTAAAAAAACTCATTTGAACGCGTAAATCAGCCATATACATATAGAAATTGAATGTATGCGCATTCATATTCGCAATGCTTTACATTCATCAGTTGAATATTGAATACGACTAGTTAAAACATCTCTGATGAATCAACATCAGTCTCTGTATCAGCCACTACAGCATTACGCGTAGGGATATGATCGCCAGTGATCATTTGGTCATAGCACATACCCGGCCCTACCATGGGATATACACCCGCATCGGGATCAATCATCACTTCTAAAAAAGCAGGGCCGTTAAAGCACATAAATTCTTTTATAACCCGTGGAAGATCTGATTTGTTTTCTAAACGTGCGGCAAATTCATAACCATCTGCTTCTGCTGCTTTTACAAAGTCTTTTTTATGCAAAGATTTATCGCTAGCCGATAATCTTCCCTTAAAGAAAAGCTTTTGCCATTGCTTTACCATGCCGTCGCCTAAATTGTTCAGCACCACAATTTTTATTGGCAGTTTGTAAGTCGTTACTGTTTCAAGCTCACCTAAATTCATACGTATACTGGCATCCCCGTCAATATCGATAACGACTAAATTTGGTTTGGCGAACTGTGCCCCTATTGCCGCAGGCAGGCCAAAACCCATGGTCCCCATACTACCCGACGTTAACCAAAGCCGCGGTGACTTGAAGTCAAAATATTGTGCGGCCCACATTTGATGTTGGCCTACGCCAGTACTAATAATCGCTTCGCCATTCGCATGCTTATTTATTTCTTCGATCACTGCGTAGGGTTGAATTCGACTACTTTTTTTATCGTAATTCATCGCATAAGTACTTTTTAACTCAGTAACGTGTGCATGCCAAAACGCAAAATCTTTAGAAAATTTTCGTTTTTTTACGCCATAATCCAATAATGTTGTTAACGCTTGCGGCAATAAACCCACATGATCCCAATCTACGCTTTTTACTTTATGTATTTCCGAAGGGTCGACGTCAAAATGTGCAATAAATTTTGCCTTGGGAGCAAACTTATCAGGCACTGCAGCTACACGATCATCGAAACGTGCACCGATTGCGATTAAAAAGTCGCTGTCATCAACGGCGTAGTTAGCAAATGCTGTACCATGCATGCCAAGCATGTGTAGCGAATGTGGCTGTGTAGTATCGTATGCACCAATGCCCATAAGCGTTGTTACTACGGGAATTTTAAATACATCCGCAAACGTGCGCATCTCGTCAGCAGCATTACCGTTGATCACACCACCACCTGCATAAATAATAGGACGTTCTGATTGTTCAAAGGCATCAAAAAAGGACTGGCAATCCTCGTCGGTTAAAACATTTTCCGTGATTTCTTGAATGCGCTCACGATAACCTCGTATGGCTAATCGACCTTTGCCTTGAAATACCCCTTCCCAGTTTTGCACGTCTTTTGGAATATCAACAACTACCGGACCCGGTCGACCCGTACGAGCAATTTCAAATGCTGTACGCATCGTGGCTTCTAATTTTTCAGGGTCCGTGACTAAAAAGATGTGCTTCGCAACTGCACCCATGATGTTGGCGATGGGAGCTTCTTGAAAGCCGTCACTGCCAATTGCGGGAGTCGGAACTTGGCCACAGATTACAACAATAGGAATGGAATCTGCCATGCAATCGCGCACCGGTGTAACCGTGTTGGTCGCACCTGGACCTGAGGTCACCATCACTACACCGACTTTACCGCTGGCGCGTGCATAACCTGATGCCATGAATCCAGCACCTTGTTCATTAGCAGGAACAATCAACGGCATGGATTCGTTGGTTTCGGCATTGAAACGGAACACCGCATCATAGGTGGGTAATATCGCACCGCCACTGTAACCAAAAATCACATCGGTACCTTCTTGTGCAAGAACTTGCACAATAATATCCGAGCCGGTCATTTTTGTGCCCGCGAGTGGATGATTATCTTGTTTGGCCAATGCTTGTTGCATAAATCTCAAGGAATTACATTACGTGTTTGAGATTGACTATAACGTTAAATCTATAGCAGACCAAGCCATCTCAATTGGTTAGTTTCTAAAAAGTGTAAAGGCAAAAACAAAAAAGCCCTCTAACGAGGGCCTTATTATTCGTTTTTGTAAAACTAAATTTAGTCAACTAAGCTCATGGTTGTTTTGGCGTTGTATATTCTGCTTCTTTCTGGAATGGTTTCCAGATAGTTTCATACCCAACGAAGCCCTTTTCATTCGGCTCTTTCTGACGTGTTTTGAAATAACGAGCCTCGCCCTCTGGAACGTTGGGTCTAGTATTTTTTTGCTCACTCATAAATCACCTTTCACTTGAAAAAATAGAAATAGTTCGATTGGATAATTGTAACAAAATAGCACTTCAGGATGACAATTTTCTCTTTATGTATAGTAAAAACATATCTATAGCGAGCCATCACTCAATGAGTTACCAGGTATAAAATAAGATCTTCGTCAGAGATAATCTGGTTAAATTTAGAGATGAAATTCGTCTTTTATAGCCAATGGAAACAACTTCCTGAAAGTGCCAATACACTGTTTGCAGAGGGCGAGCAGTACTCACTATTTTTTTCTCGGATATGGTTAGAGAATCTGACTGCCCATGCGCTCGTTGAGCATCAGTCAATACTAATGGCTTGCGTGGTAGAAGATGAAAGTTTTCTGGCAATTCTGCCAATGATGAAGCGTCCCCAAGGTAGCTTGAGTTCTTTAAGTAATAACTTCACCACATTATATTCTCTATTGATCTCCAATAACGGCGAACAGGATACCATTCTGACTTGTATGGCAGATGGTTTATCTCAGATGCCTTTTCAACCAATTCGGTTCGAACCAATCGATACAAACGATGGCAATATGATTAGGTTGCGTCAATTAATGGAATCCTGCGGATTTCAGAGCTATCCATACTTTCGCTTTTATAACTGGATGCATCCATTAAATGGCCAGTCATTCGATGAATACATGGCCGAGCGGCCTGCCAATCTTCGCAATACGATTAGGCGCAAACAACGTAAACTCGAACGTGAATACGATTATGACATCCGACTGTATAAGGATGCAGGTATTGATCACGCTCTGGTTGACTACGATGCAATTTACAGAGCAAGTTGGAAAGCCAATGAATTCTTTTCTGACTTTACACCTGGTTTGGTGAAGTGCCTGTCTCGATTAGGTTGGTTACGACTTGCCATTCTTTACATTAACGAACAACCCGTGGCCGCTCAGATCTGGTTTGTGGTTCACGGTAAAGCGAATATTTACAGGTTGGCCTATAATGAGGACTGGAAGATGTACTCACCTGGTTCAATCCTGACCCAGTATTTAATGCGCTATGTGATTGATACTGACAAGGTTTCAGAAATCGACTTTCTCACTGGCAATGAGCGTTACAAGCAGGACTGGATGACAGTACGAAAAGAACGTTTAGGCATACTCTTTGTGAAACAGCCAGTACAAAAAAACAGGTTTAGTCGAACAATTCAGTCCCTGAAAAAACTTCTCGCAGGCAACATAGATGCGCCTAGTGCACCTTGATTTACCCTGACCCAAATGGATCATCTGACAGCATGATACTGATATAGGGCGCGTAGGTTAAAACCGCGCCCTGGCTTGATCCGAGTTCGTTAAATACAGTTGCGACTTCAACCAACTTCGAGTGATTTTCCGGGGCCTGTTTGAGTGACTCTAAAGCTGTTATCAAGGGTTGGATTTCTTCATTGTTTACATAAGTTTCCAGCATACTAATCGCATTCTCGACACCTTCAACGCTGATTGTCTTGTCTTTGCCGATATCTGCGGGGGAAACCTCTCTGAACTCGGGTGGTTCCAGGTCTAAACCGTCAGTAAGAGTGGGTTTAGCTGCGACACTAATTCCAGAAATAGCATTATATTCCGCCTGTGCCCTTTGCTTAAGCGTGTTAACAAAATCATTAAATTCGGTCACGTTTGGTCGGGACAAAGCCAGGGATAACAATGCCTCGCCATTCACGCGACTAACGAATTCCAGGTGTGATCGAGTTATGACAGGCTCAGGATTGAGCACTGCCAGCGTGACACTAAGCGTTTCTTTTTTAGATCGCGATTTAACGCGAATATTGACCTGATCGCCGACGATCTCATATTCGCGTGTGCCTTTGAGCAGGTGCTTTTGAGTGAGTTTGGTGCTCATATCATTCAGAGTATTGATGCGTTATAAAAAAATATCAGGGCCACAAACTAGTTTTTTAGTCCAGCAAAAGCATCATATTCCATCTTGGCGTTAGCTTTGACGGCCTCGACAAAGGCGTTAAATTCTTCGGGATTGGGCTTGTTCAAATAAAGAGAAATCAGCGGCCCACACTTCACACACCTATGAAAATGCAGCCGCGACTTACTAATAACTGGCTCAGGGTTCAGTACTGCTAAAACAATATCAAGCTCTTTTTTTCCCTTCAGGAGGCTATTGATTCTGACTTTGATCGATTCATCCAGTAATTCGAACTCTTGTGTGCCATGCAAAAAATGTTTCTGAATCAACTTGTGCGTCATAATGGTGTGAATGAGTTACTGGCTACGAATGATACAGCGTTCCCGCGGATCTGGTTTTAGGTTATGGGGGTCTGGTCTATTACATTACTTGCATATGCGCGTCTGGCAGATCACTATA
>JBFGJY010000057.1:0-16757 GCA_041576975.1 Gammaproteobacteria bacterium
AATATGGAATCTAAATATCGCCTAACACAAAGCAAAGGGTTAAATATTTACCAAATACGAATGTCAGCATTGTGTCATTAGTGGGCATTATATGATTAAATCCTTGATAGCTTAAACTTCGCTATAGAAACCAGCTTCGTACTACCTACTATTAGGCAGGCACGCATGACCAGGTTTTTTATTACTAACTTCGTTATATGTACTAATGTGCTGTTGCGTTATCGTTGATATTTCGAATTATATATATGATCTGTGGTGATCTTTCTGGAAATATTCCAGATAAACCCTCAGTATGAAAATCAGTAAAGGGTTGATTTCTGATGCTCTACGGAGCGTCTGGGGGAAATGGGATGGAGCGGGAAACGAGGTTCGAACTCGCGACCTCAACCTTGGCAAGGTTGCGCTCTACCAGCTGAGCTATTCCCGCATAAGTCAAAGACTATTCTATTGATCAACAACCATGAGTCAATAAATTCCACGCTAGTGTTTGTTAGCTATTGGCTTTGATTGCGCGGTAAATATAGACCATCATTGACCAAAGTGTAAGCGCAGCCGCAATATACAACAGCCATTCCCCCATTTTAAACACTGGTATCCCAAATATTGGGTAATAGTAGAGTAGCAGGAACAACGCAATCATTTGTACAGTGGTTTTAATTTTACCTAGCATAGACACTGAAACCGACCCTCTTTGCCCCAGTTCTGACATCCACTCCCGCAAACTTGAGACCGCAATTTCTCTACCAATAATAATTAATGCAGGAATTAAAACAGATAGTTTGCCATATTCATCCACAATCATCACCAGTACTGTGACAACAATTAATTTATCAGCAACAGGATCTAAAAAGGCACCCAGCTTTGAACTTTGATTTAATTTACGAGCAAGGTACCCATCCAACCAGTCAGTGAAGCCCGCTAGACCAAATAATAATGCTGCGGCTGGCATGCCCCATCGATTGGGTGGAAAATAATACACCAACACGAGCAAAGGAATTATTAAAATCCTTATATACGTCAGTATGTTGGGAATACTATATACCATAATAGATTAATTGCCTGTGGCATGCATTTCTTGATAAATGATTTTCGCGAGATTCTTGCTAATACCAGGTACTTTAGCAAGCTCCTCCACACCTGCGCGAGTAACACCCCGCATCCCACCAAAATACTTCAGTAAATTTTGTCTACGTTTCGGCCCTAATCCCTCAATGTTTTCTAATGGTGAGGTAATACGTTTTTTAGCACGACGTTTTCGATGACTGGTAATGGCAAAACGATGCGCCTCATCACGTATTTGTTGAATCAAATGCAATGCCAGTGAATGCTCGGCTAAATTGATGGTTTTCTTGGTGTTTGGAAATACGAGTGTCTCATAGCCAGGACGCCTCTCCATTCCTTTGGCAACTCCAATAATTTTCACACCTTTTACTTGTAATTCATCAATGACTTCTTGCGCCTTGCTGACTTGTCCTTTGCCGCCGTCTATCAAGAGTATATCCGGTAATTTGCCTTCACCTTTTTTCAGTCTTGTGTAACGTCGTGTGAGAGCTTGGTACATTGCAGCATAATCATCACCTGGTTTCACACCATTAACGTTAAAGCGACGATAATCGCTTTTCAGTGGTCCATCTTGTTCATATACCACACATGAGGCTACGGTTGCCTCACCACTTGTATGGCTAACGTCAAAGCATTCAATTCGTGTAGGCACAAAACCAAGATTTAGTTCATCTTGTAACGCTTCAAATCGCTGCATATGTCCTGCTTTTGAAGCTAGTTTACTTTGAAAAGCTGAAGTTACATTCTTGTTTGCAATATCTAACCAGCGTGCGCGCTTACTTCGTGGTGAATAGACTATTGAAACGTTCTTGCCGACTCTATTACTAAGCATTTCTTGTAAAAGCTTAGCATCATCTGGTTGGTGGCTAGATATAATTTCTTCTGGAATTGCATGAGTAAGATAATATTGTCCTAAAAAAGCAGTAAGTATTTTCTCAGGGCTGGTGGGCTCTGGAAGATTTGGAAAATAACTTTTATTGCCTAAATTTACTCCAGCACGAATATTAAATACTTGGACACAGGCTAGCTCTCCTTCTGATTTAACTGCAACAATGTCTACATTCCCATCATTAGCACTAACATATTGCTGTTCTGAAACCTTACGCAGTAATTCAATTTTGTCTCTATAATTAGCTGCTTTTTCGAAGTCTAATTTAGCCGAAGCCGCATCCATTATTTGTACATAGCGGTTTATAAGTTGATGACTATTCCCTTCTAAAAATTCAATTGCTGATTCAATATCATTCCGATAATTCTCCTCACCAATAAACCCTACACAGGGAGCACTACAGCGGTCGATTTGATGCTGTAAACACGGTCGGCTGCGATGATTAAAAAAGTAATCATCACACTGTCTAACCTTAAAAACTTTTTGTAATTGGTTTAGAGCGTTTCTAGCTGCACCTGCACTTGCATAAGGCCCAAAATATCTACCTGCTTTACTACGGTTGCCACGGTAAAAAGTAATTTGTGGATACTTATGCTTCGAAGATATAAAAATATAAGGATAACTCTTATCATCTCTTAATAGTATGTTATAACGTGGACGATGTTCTTTAATTAAATTGTTTTCTAGTAATAACGCTTCTGCTTCGGTATTAGTAATGGTGATTTCAACATTAGTGGTCTGTTCTAGCATCTTTGCAATACGCGGACTTTGTTGGCTTTTAGAAAAATATGTCGCCACCCTTTTTTTTAAACTTTTAGCTTTTCCTACATAAAGCAATTTTCCTTCAACACTGAGCATGCGATAAACACCAGGATTGTGAGTAAGCGTTCGCATAAAACGCTTATGATCAAATTTGGAGCTAACACGCATATCAGACATAGATAGTCAGGAATTTTCTAAAATTGATTTAGCTTGCATGAAGATTGCTTCAAATTGTTTTTGTGTAAGGCGCTTGGTTTGTGTGTTATAGCGACTACAGTGATAAGAATCTAATAAATGCAATTGATTCTCCAGCTTATATAAATTTGCGTGGCCAAAAGGATACTTACTCAATTTCAAGTTAAAAGCACGTAACACGGCATCGTGTGCAATTTTACCTAATGCAAGAACTATGTTTCCTGGATTTAATAAACGTAGCTCATTTTGCAGATAAGAATTGCAAATTTTAATTTCATCTGTAGTCGGTTTATTGGCTGGAGGCACACACTTCACAGCATTGGTAATTCTACAATCTTTAAGTCTTAACAAATCATCACGACTTTTTGAAACCGAATGTGTTGCAAACTTAAACTTATGCAAAGTTTGATATAAGAGCACACCTGCATAATCGCCAGTAAATGGCCTACCGGTAGCATTTGCACCATGCAGACCCGGAGCGAGTCCAACAATTAACAGACGTGCATTTGTATCCCCAAATGCTGCGACAGGTTTACAATGGTAGCTAGGGTATTTTTGTTTAGTTGATTTTAAAAATTTAGCCAGACGAGAACACTTTGTACAATTCTCTTCAAAGATTAATGAATGAGCAAGAGCCACCTAATGAAATAGCAAAATTAAATTCAGCCTAAAATTTTAATAATGCAGATCCCCATGTGAACCCACCACCAAAAGCCTCAAGCATAATAGTTTCACCTTTTTTAATTCGACCATCTCTCACCGCTACATCAAGCGCCAACGGAATAGACGCTGCAGATGTGTTACCGTGTTCCGATACCGTTACAACAACCTGCTTCATTGACATTTTTAGCTTACGCGCTGTAGCTTCAATAATGCGATTGTTCGCTTGATGAGGCACTAGCCAATCGATATCACTTTTCTTAATATTATTTGCTTGTAAGGTTTCATCTACAATTCGACCTAAGGTATTTACAGCCATTTTGAATACCGCATTGCCTTCCATATGAACATAAGCTTCGCCTGCTTTAAGTTGCTCATAACCCATGGAGATTCCGTGCGGTACATGCAATAAATGTTCATAGCTGCCATCCGCATGTAAGTGTGTTGACATAATTCCTGGTTCCGTTGATGCTTCAACCACGACTGCGCCTGCACCATCACCAAACAAAACACAAGTGCCGCGGTCATTCCAATCTAATATACGGGATAATGTCTCAGAGCCTACAACCAATACACATTGTGCTGCTTCGGTACGAATAAATTTATCGGCAATTGCCAATGCATAAACAAATCCTGTGCATACAGCTTGCACATCAAAGGCCGCGCACCCATGAATATCTAAACGCTTTTGCAATAAACACGCAGTGCTTGGGAAAATCTTATCCGCCGTTGTGGTCGCGACGATAATTAAATCAATATCGGTATTCGCCTTACCTGCCATCTCCAATGCACGCCGAGAGGCATTAACCGCTAAATCACAAGTTGTCTCTCCAACCGCAGCAATATGTCGCTTTTTAATTCCCGTTCTTTCTTGAATCCATTCATCAGAAGTGTCAACAATTTTTTCTAAATCTTTATTAGTTAATATCTTTTCAGGCAAGTAACTACCGGTACCAATTATTCTTGAATATTTCATGCTGCACTATCGTGTTTTAAGTACTTTTCAATTCGTACATCAATTTGTTGGGGGACCTGCTTAATTGCCTCTATACGAGCGATATTTATTGCCTGTTGAAATGAGTACACGTCAGCACCTCCGTGACTTTTGATTACAACACCACGCAAACCTAATAGACTTGCGCCATTATAACGACGCGGATCGATACGTTGCCTAAATGCATTTAGTACGGGTAATGCCAAAAATCCACAAAACTTGGTGAAAAGATTTCGATTAAATTCTTGTTTTGCATAATGAGATATAATTTTTGCCACACCTTCACTAGTTTTTAATGCAACATTACCAACAAAGCCATCACATACCACTACATCTACATCACCACAATAAATGTCGTCGCCTTCAACATAACCAACATAGTTTAAGCCGCTTTGTCGTAGCACATCATTTGCTTCTTTAACCTGCTCATTTCCCTTTATTTCTTCTTCTCCAATATTAAGGAGACCAACTTTAGGATTATCTATTTCATCGATTGCAGTTGCTAAAACGGCGCCCATCACTGCGAATTGTAGTAAATGTTTGCTGGTACAACCGACATTAGCGCCTAAATCAAGCATATAGGTTTGACCATTGATGGATGGAATCGTACTGGTGATCGCAGGCCGATCTATTCCTGGTAAAGTCTTCAGTACATAACGGGCAGTCGCCATCAACGCACCCGTGTTTCCAGCACTTACACATGCATCGGCAGTGCCTTCTTTTACAAGATTTATCGCAACTCGCATGGACGAATCTTTCTTATTGCGTAATGCCTGCGAAGGGGGCTCGTTCATCTCTACATGTTGACTTGCGTGATGAATCTTTAATCTTTCGTAGGGTTTTGCATTTAGCTTATTTAGCTCGGCAGTGATTTCTTGCTGATCCCCCACTAATACTAGTGAGGTATCATGATTATTTTCTAAATATCCAACTGCCGCTTTAGCAACCACGGATGCACCAAAGTCACCACCCATAGCATCTAGCGCAATCGTATATTTTTTCACTTGTATATTATGCTCGTATACGGGAATGAAAGCCGTAAACGGATTAATTTAGCTAAACTATGAAGCGGAATGGGGTTTTTAAGAAGACAATTTATTCGGAATGATTATTCCTCGTCGTCTTCTAACTCTTCTGATTTTACAATCACTTGTCTGCCTCGATAGTAACCATCAGGTGTGACATGGTGGCGTAAATGAGTCTCGCCTGTAGTACTATCAACGGATAGAGCAGCAGTAGTTAGCGCATCATGCGCCCTTCGCATATCTCTCTTTGAACGTGTTTTCCTGTTCTTTTGTACCGCCATCTGGGTTCTCCAAACTAACTAGCGTTTCAGTATAGCAAAAGGACTATCCGCATTTTCCGCAGACACCTCGTTTGTGGCGAGCCAAGCTATCATATCTTGGTTGCATAATGAAATATCCTCATGTTTAGGGAATAAGGGCAGTGCCAATAGCAATTCATCTTCGATTAAATCAGCCAACTCAAGGCTTTTTCCAGCATATTCATAAAATTCAAGATTATCAGTAAGTTCAGGTAATTCCTCAGATTCCAGCCTGATAAAGACTTCTATGGGTTGATCTAGCGAGATCGCAACCTCGTCTAAACAACGCTCACAACGCAGACCAAGAGTGTGTTTTATCCATCCAGTAACCCTTGGAAGCCCATACAGCCCGCGGGAGAACTGTAAACTAACTGCTACCATAGGTTCCATTGAAACTACGGTATTTTTTAAACGCAACATGCCTTTAGATGGCACAAAACCGGTTAATTCACAATTTTGATCAGCCATGACTTGAGGATCAAATCGAGCGGGTAGAACCTCTTTGTCGTCGTGTGACATTGTTTGAAGATGAATATAAATCGTTACCTAAAATACGCAATGCCTACTATAGCTTCACTATTTTCTGTTTAAAATGAATATTATTCTAGCTTCGAGTTCGCCTTATCGGAGAAAATTGTTAATACCACTAATACCCACACTAAAATGTATTGCTCCGCATGTAGATGAATCTATCAAAGTAAAAGAATCCGCTACAGAATATGTAAGTCGATTATCTCTTGAGAAAGCAAAAACCGTTGCTCAACAATTTAATCAAATAGCATTAATAATCGGATCTGATCAATGCGCAGAGCTGGAAGGGAAAATCATCACTAAACCAAAGAATCCAGATGAAGCCCATGAACAACTCTCAGCAGCAAGTGGTAAATACGTGAAGTTCTATACAGGTCTGTGTTTATTTAATTCTGCTCAAAACACTAATCAACTTGCTTGCGAAACTTATCGAGTGAAATTTCGCCCACTCTCGCAACAGCAAATTTCTGCCTATTTACACAAAGATCAACCTTATGACTGCGCAGGGAGCTTCAAATCAGAAGGACTTGGTATTGCCTTATTTGAAAGCATGCAGGGTAATGACCCAAATATATTAGTCGGTTTACCCTTGATTAAACTTATTTCAATGTTAAGTGAAGAAGGCATTGATCTGCTGACACAGTTCTAATGAAAAAAAGCTTTGGCGCTTTATTTTAGAATAGGATGATATAAGGCCTCGCGTATTGGTCTAATTAATGCGGTTCCAAGCCTTTTTGCAAATCGTTGCAGGATATCTTCACGGTAGGTGTAATCTCGCATTTCTTCCACGCCAACTACTTCACGTGCAACATAACTAGCACTGCCGAATCCATCCACTAAGCCAAGCTCTAGTGCTTGTTCGCCTGTCCAAAAGAGTCCAGTAAATAAATTTGCATCCTTAGCAAGCTTATCCCCTCTACCCTCTTTTACAACATCAATAAATTGTTGATGGATTTCATCAAGTAAGGTTTGAACATGTTCTTTTTCAAATTTATCTTCTGGTGAAAATGGATCTAGAAGAGCTTTGTGTTCACCGGCTGTCATTAGTCTGCGTTCAATGCCTAGCTTTTCCATAGCCTCTACAAATCCAAAGCTATCCATCCGCACACCTATTGAGCCGACAATACTTGCCTTATCTGCATAAATTTTATCAGCTGCGACCGCAGCAAATACTCCACCAGATGCGCATATATCAGAGACTACCGCATACAGAGGTTTTTCAGGATAAAGTTCACGTAACCGCGTAATTTCTCGATTGATGTAACTTGCTTGTACAGGGCTGCCACCAGGGCTGTTGATTCTCAGAATGATGGCGGCTGATTTTTCATTTTCAAATGCAGCACGTAATCCAGAAACGATATTATCAGCACTCGCATCCTCACCATCCGCAATGATCCCTTCCAATTCTACTAAAGCGGTATGCTGCCCACCTGTGGATAAAGCAGAAAAATCCCAGTCTATTAGACTAATTAGAAATATGGCGACATACGCAAAACCAAGTAGTTTGAAAAAAATACCCCAACGACGTGCACGCCGTTGTTCTTTAAGGCCAGCTGTAGCCAGTTTTACGATTACATCACGCTCCCAACTAGAAGTTGACTGATTTTCGGTTGAAAGTTTATCCAAGTTAATTTTAGGTTCCATAGTCACATTGTAACTGAATACTCACATTGGAATTGTAGTAAACCGCATCACATTCATTAAATCAATTCCGCTTAATAGAATAATCAATCAATTTATGTGCATGATGCGAGGCATTAGTCATCTAATTCTAGACCATCTAAAAAGCCTTGCAGTTCCTCATTCAATGGGGCTGTGATGTTATATTTTTGGCCACTGTTCGGGAGTTGAAATGATACATTAGAAGCATGCAAAAACATGCGCCTCAAGCCCTTCTTTCTACATTCGTGATTAAATGCAAAATCACCATATTTTTGATCACCAACTATTGGATGCCCAGTCTGAGCGGCATGGATACGAATTTGATGCGTTCGCCCAGTACTAATTTGAACTTTCATTAGTGAAAAATTGGGATAAATCCGGCTAACCGAAAAGTTGGTTGTCGCTGTTTTAACTTTTCGAAGATTATTGTTTTTGTCTAAAACATCAATCGAATTATTTTTAACCTGCAAAGGGGTACGTATGGTTTTATTCCCAAGCATCCACTCACCTTTGAGTAATGCTATGTATACTTTATTTAGTTTTTGAGTTCGTAATAGCTCATGCAGTTCATTTAAGACTTTTTTATTTTTAGCTATTAATAAACACCCACTAGTTCCACGATCTAATCGATGTACTAGCTCTAAATAAGGTGCAACAGGTCGTAGTGTTCTTAGAACCTCAATTACACCATAAGACACTTGAGTACCTGAATGTACTGCGATTCCAGCAGGCTTGTTGATTGCCAAAATGGATTCATCTTCATACAAAATCGAAGACTCAATTTGAACTTTAATGCGCTCTGAAATATTTGACTCGCCTACACGCGATTGAGGCATGCGAAGTTCGGGGATTAATATCTCATCACTTTCTTGCAATCGATAAGTTTGCTTTACACGTTTTCCATTGACTCTAATCTTGCCGGTGCGCAGTAATCGATAAATAAGGCTTTTAGGTACGCCTTTCAGGTTAGTGAATAAAAAGTTATCGATCCGTTGACCTTCTCTGCTGGAATCAATAATTTGAGTTGAGCCATTCATGTCAAACATATGACCTTCTAGCTAGGATTAGTCAATAAATAGCTGTCCCATTTGCTGGGCATAGCGGAGATTGGTATAGTTTAACTTGTGAATTTTGAGACAGTTACGTAACATTCTAACGTACAGTGCCAACAAGAGATTTATCGTTCCACTACGGCACACATCGGTTTACTACACTTCACGGCCTTTTGCGTAATTGCAAACGCAGTGAAGATTAATTTTGAAAGCGCTGCTTGTGATCCATATTTTAGACGATTAGCAAGTGCCGCATAGTACAACAGTACAAAATGATTAGTTTTTTAAGCATCACAATTCATTTCTTCCTTCGGCAATTCCCCGTGGATCCTATTAGGCCAGCAAATTTAAGTTGGACTTGGCTGATTGCGAACATGTGCCAATTAAATAAGTCACGAAGAATATGGATATTAGACAGAGTTAAATATGAAAAGAATTTTAATCAATGCTACACAGCAAGAAGAATTGCGTGTGGGGATGGTCGATGGACAACGACTATTCGACCTAGATATAGAACTACCATCTCGAAACCAAAAGAAAGATAATATATATAAGGGTGTTATCACCCGCATCGAGCCTAGCCTAGAAGCTGCCTTCATTAACTATGGCGCTGAACGTCATGGATTTCTTCCATTTAAAGAAATCGCTCGTGATTACTTAAGTGGATCGGCCAGTACTGATGGTGAACGCGCACCAATCAAAGACCTTTTGTCTGAAGGACAACAAATCATTGTCCAGGTCGATCGTGAAGAACGTGGCAACAAAGGTGCCGCACTAACGACATATATTAGTCTAGCGGGTCGTTACCTCGTTTTAATGCCTAACAATCCACGTGCAGCTGGAGTATCTCGTCGTATTGAAGGTGAAGAACGCGAGGAGGTTCGCAATACATTATCCCAGCTTGATATTCCAAAAGGAATGGGAGTTATTGTTCGAACTGCAGGTGTAGGTCGCTCTGTTGAAGAATTGCAGTGGGATCTTAATTACTTACGACAATTAAATGAAGCTATCTTAAAAGCTGCTGACACTCAAGATGATCCATTTCTTATTTATCAAGAAAGTAATGTCATTATTCGCGCCTTACGTGATCATCTAAGAGATGATATTGGCGAAATCATTATTGATGATGCAAATGTATTCAACGACGCGAAAAAATTTGTTGAACAAGTTATGCCGCATAATCTTAAGAAGCTTAAGCTGTATGAAGATAATGTTCCTTTATTCAATCGCTATCAGATCGAAGCTCAAATTGAATTAGCATTTGATCGCGAAGTCTCCTTGCCATCGGGTGGGTCCATCGTTATCGATCACACTGAAGCCATGATATCTATTGACATTAACTCAGCTAAGTCAACTAAGGGTAGTGATATTGAAGAAACAGCCTTAAATACCAACCTTGAGGCTGCTGATGAAATCGCAAGGCAATTACGCTTGCGTGATTTGGGTGGGCTAATAGTTATCGATTTCATTGATATGATGTCAAATAAAAATCAACGCATAGTTGAAAATCGTTTACGCGATGCTCTACGAATTGACCGCGCACGTGTGCAATTCAGTAGAATATCTCGCTTTGGTCTCCTTGAAATGTCACGGCAAAGGTTACGGCCATCACTCGAAGAATCAAGTCAAATAGTATGTCCACGCTGCACCGGCCATGGAACAATTCGTAGCATAGAATCACTTGCGCTTGCCGTGCTTCGACTCATAGAAGAAGAAGCAATGAAGGAAAAAACTAGCAATGTAATTGCAAAACTGCCTGTAGATGTTACTAGCTTTATATTAAATGAAAAACGCAGCGCAATCAGTGAAATTGAAGCAGGTCATCAAGTCCAACTTATTATCGTTCCAGACCCCAATCTGGAAACACCTCATTTTTCTGTAGAACGAATTCGTGATGATGATAAAGAAATAAGTGACAAATCTAGCTATGAGCTGATTCCAGTAGAAGAATCTATAGTAAATTTGTCTACTAGACATGCAACTTCAGTGGTAGAACAACCCGCAGTGAAGTCAATTAAAACTACAACACCAGCACCTACTCCACAAAAGCAAACTTCTACCTCAGTAAAACCTGGATTATTTATGCGTTTCTTTTCGTGGTTACTAGGAAACGATGATCAAACACAATCCAACAAATCTTCTGATTCCAATCAGCAAAGAAAGCGTTCACGAAACTACCGTGACAATGGCAACTACCGTAACCGTTCTAGCGGACAAAGACGCCGTGGGCCACGTGATAACACCCGCGGAAATAATAGGCGCAGAGCAGATAGCTCACGTAGGAATTCTAGTGCTCGCAGCACAAATAAGAAACAAAATGGTAGAATCATGCAACAGCAATCAGTTTCATCCGACGCATCTTCGCAGGGGCCCGATATCAACAAAAAATCTGGTGATTCTGCAAGTACCGAAACAGGTATCTAGCAAGCTAAGGTGAATCAGATCACGAGTAGTGGTTTATAGTGTTTTCAATGAATGATTCGATTTTATATATTCAAGTAAGCCTTGACTGGCGTCTTCTACCAAATCCAAAACCGTTTCAAAGCCATTTAATCCACCAAAGTAAGGGTCAGGAACTTCTCTATTTTTTGAACTTTTGGCAAAGTCCAAAAACAATTTAATTTTCCTCTTATGGTCCTCTTCACAAAGCTCCAGTAAGTCTTGCCTGTTCTCATTATCCATTGCTAACACGTAATCAAATTCGAAAAAATCTGAAGCATCAATTTTACGAGCTTTTATCTTACTTAAATCATATCCACGTTTAGCAGCTGCAGTTCTTGCTCTAGGGTCAGGTCGCTCACCTATGTGATATGCATAAGTGCCGGCAGAATCAATTCCAATTAAATTATGCAAAGATTGTTCTTCTACAAGTTTTTGAAAAACGCCATGTGCAGTTGGGGAACGGCAAATGTTTCCCATACACACGAATAATACATTTATATCTTTAAGTGGGTTTTTAGTTCGGAATAACTTCAAAGCTTTTACTAATCAAAAATTCTGCACTACTTCATAAGCGCATTAATCATTAGCCTTCCGCAGCTCAAGCCAATAAACCATGTAATAACGATTTTCCAAGGTTTGGACTGTTCTAACGTAATCGCGTTCTGATAATAATTAATAATCTCTTCTGTTGGAACCTTATCAAAATACAGTAGATCTGCCGGCACCAGGACAAACGCTATCAATAATGCGACGATTAAAAATATAAAATGGATTTTAAACAAACGCAGCATGCTTTTAGTAGATCATTAGCGATTAAAAGTTAATCTTTTGCCATAAAAGGGATTTTTTGAGAACTCACCTTTCTCATAAACAACTTGGCCATTAAGAATTGTGGTATCTATACTAGAACGAAATGTATAGCCTTCAAATGACGACCAACCGCATTTATATAAGATATTGTCGGATGTAACAGAAAAAGTTTTGTCTACATCTAATATCACCAAATCTGCAAAGTACCCTTCACGAATGAAGCCCCTATCCACGACAGAAAAACGAGTTGCAACATTATGACTTGTTTTTTCAACTATTTTTTCAATACTCAACACATCATTATGATAGTGCTCTAATAGACTCAATAAAGCATGTTGTACTAATGGCAGTCCAGCTGGTGAAGTTAAATAATTCCCATGCTTTTCTTCTAGCAAGTGAGGTGCATGGTCGGTTGCAATAATATCAATTTTATCCTCGTTTACACCCTGTAACAGCCCTTGTTGGTCTAGCAAAGTTTTGATTGCAGGGTTGCATTTAATTAATGCACCTTTTTCTGCGTAATCTGCTGCATTATAAAACAAGTGATGCACACATACTTCAGCAGTAATAGATTTATTCTTTACATCACCTTTTGTAAACAACTCTAATTCTTTAGCTGTAGATAGATGCAAGACATGCAATTGTGTGCCATGTTCTTTTGCTAAACTAACTGCTTTTGATGAAGATTTATAACATGCCTCCTCAGAACGAATAATTGGATGAAATTCGATAGGAATGTCATCCCCATATTCCTGTTGGAACTTTTTAAGGTTTTGTTCTATCAGTGGAGAATCTTCACAATGTGTAATAATTGGCACAGGAGCATGCTTAAATATCCCCTCCAGCACTTCGTCTTTATCCACCAACATATTGCCCGTTGACGCTCCCATAAACACCTTGATTCCGCACGCAAGATCATTTGGCAGACTTTTTATAACCTTAAGGTTGTCATTGCTGGCGCCTAAGTAAAACGCGTAATTTGCTTGGGCACGTTGATATGCGGCTTGGTACTTTTGTTGTAAAAGCTCAAGACTTAAAGTTGGCGGTTTTACATTTGGCATATCCATAAAACTAGTTATCCCGCCTGCTATTGCAGCATGCGATTCAGTTACCATATCTGCTTTATGTGTGAGCCCAGGTTCACGAAAATGTACTTGGTCATCAATCATACCTGGAATTAAATATTTTCCTTCTGCATCAATAACTCGTTTTGCTTTCTTATGCTGCAAATTTTTACCGATATGTGAGATCCTTTCATTTGTAATTAAAACATCCTGCTCTGAAACATTATGTTCATTTACAAGTTTTACATTAGTAATTAAAAGGTCATGCATAGGAAAATTCTCTTAGTATTTCTACCCGATTGAATATAAATAGTCATAACTAATTGATATGAAGTAGATTAGCTTTTTACCTCTATTAATATACATAAAAACAAGAAAAAAAGTGCTGTTGTATTTGCATGCAAAATATGAAAGCCTTCACAGTAATGTGTTCAAATTGGCAAATAACCTTTGTCTAGAGCGCGTTTCCATGAGTTGGATATCAGCTGGAGTTGTACGATGAACATTGGTCAAAATGGAATTGACATTGCGTTTATTGATGATCGCAGACAAGCGGTTGATCGGCGTCAACGTACACTCAAAACAGAATTTCCATTGGTAGATTGTGATGGGCGCTTTATCAAGGCCGACCGCAGAAATACACCAGATCGTCGTCTATCAAATATTCAAGTCAAAGAATTAGCTATAAATGGTTTTATTTTTAATACACTATTTAGTAGTAGATAAATACCATCTTATTTTTGTTGCAGTTCAATTTTGGCGATATTCATAACTTGTTAAATTTGATAGTGTTACTTCGTAACTCTTTGTTTCAAGCAATTAACTATTAAGATTAGGTAACTATCATTCAACAAATATGTGACGTCATTCACATAATTTTGGGTCACGTTTTAGATACTGTACTCACACAAAGGAAATTGTACAACTATATAAAATTCATAAGGAAAGAATTTAATATGCATAATCCACTAGAACGTCGTGCAAGCAATGAGCGACGTACCTTAATGCAAGCCCCCCAGTTTCCTATCATTACTCGACACGGTGTATGTGTACGAAACGATCGGCGTAGTCAACCAGATCGACGCATATCAAAAATTGAAGTTGGAGAAAATATTGTAGAAGACGACACTTTTGATCTACTTTTTTCAAAGTACAGAAATAATAGATTATCGACCTAAGTAACTACTCACCTAGCTTAATGTCATTTTAAGCCTCACTTAATTTTACTATCTTAGCAGCCCATTTCTTAGAATCAGTCCAATTTTATAATAAGGCGGTATGCTGCGATTAGTATGCCGAAGCCGACATACAATCCAAGCAAAGAGATCAACATTAATAGCCCTAGTTCTGGCCCTATTACTCTAGCTCTAACCAAGACAAAAACGCCTGCTACTAAGCACGTAAACAGTGAAATTAAACTCACAACAATTAATATTTTTTTATTTTTCATTAATAAATTTATAGTTTACGTAGGATGTTCTAAACCTCATAGGCAATGATACTAGGCCTGTATTTATAAAGCTTTCCAATATCTACTACCTAACACGTATTATATAAAATCCTTCAGTAATGCAGGATAAATCTAAGTCCTGTTAGAATTGTCTAACGATGCGTCGCCGAGACTTTTTACTTACTGCTGCCTCGAGTGTTTTATCACTTGCTGCTCCTTCGCTTGCAACTGCTAAATCGAGTCCATTTCTGGCCCGAACTATTCCCTCAAGTGGAGAAAATATTCCGGTCATTGGTATGGGAACCTGGATTACCTTCGATGTAGGCACCAATAGTAGTGCGATTCAAGAACGTGCTGATGTACTACGGCACTTTTTTGCATCCGGGGGTGGCATGGTTGATTCATCACCCATGTATGGTTCGTCCGAGTCCGTAATTGGTCAATGTTTACAACAAATGGAAAATCCAAACACTCTGTTCTCGGCTACGAAAGTCTGGACCCCTGGCCGCAGCCTAGGAATCAAGCAAATGGAGAACTCGAAAAAACTTTGGGGATTAAGCGCATTTGACCTCATGCAGATCCACAATTTGGTTGATTGGAAAACCCACATTAAAACACTGCGAGAGTGGAAAGATTCAGGACGTATACGCTATATTGGTGTTACAACTTCACATGGTCGTCGCCATGAAGAACTTATAAAGATTATGCAAACAGAACCCATTGACTTTGTACAATTCACATACAATGTTGTAGATAGAGAAGCCGAAAATAAACTTTTGCCATTAGCTGCAGAGCACAATATTGCAGTAATCATAAACCGACCGTTTCGTCGAGGCCAGTTATTCGATTTGGTACGTGATCACCCATTGCCTAGCTGGGCTAAAGAGTTTAACTGCACTAACTGGGCACAATTCTTTTTAAAATACATTGTTTCAAACCCATTTGTAACGGTTGCTATTCCTGCAACTTCACGTGTTGATCATATGGATGAAAACATGGGCGCAATGAAGGGGGCATTACCCGATTCTGAGATGCGCAAACAAATGCAGCTTTATTTTGAATCAATTTAAAAAATTTACAGGCTTTATATATTTGTGAATTTACGCATGTTTGTTAATGATTCAAAGCGGACATTCCTGTATTAGTTAAGATTGATCTCTGTAAGCGGCATAGGCGCTTTTCGTTCATATAATTACAGTTTATTACACCGCATATGGAGAATGCACTTATGTTGGAAAAACAATAAAACCGTCTTGTCAAACTCTGGCCCTTCGTGCGTAGGAAAGAGTCCTCTGGACAAAGCACTCACCAAATTTTTCCCGGAATGGCGAAATCTTATGCAGCCTCTCATACATTACCATGACCGCACCGCACGGCCGGGAGAGTTAGATGGTGTCGACTATCATTTTCGTTCCCGTGACGAAATAGAAAATCTAAAGAAAAAGGATCAATTTGTCGTAATGGAAGTACGTGGTGATTTACAGGCCCTAGATCTTCAGGAGTTGTTAGCGTCACTACCCAATGGCGATGTATTCTTTGAGACCAAAAATTCCTAATAATTTAATCAAATAATAATTAATTACCTACTCGATATGGTAATTTCGTATTTCAGGAATTCTCATATACATCAACTATTTACAAGATTTTTTTACTCCTGTAGATCATTACGGCTTATACTGTAACAAAATGTTATAAATATCATGCGATCGGAAAGATAATTCGAATGACAAAAATCAAGTACCGTAAATGGAACGTTAAAATAAATTCAAGAGACAGTTTAGCAAGTATCGTTACTCAGAGTCTTCAGTATCGAATCGCTGCGGTTCGTTATTACTTGCGCTTGGCAGCAAAAAAACCACA